>CALVKW010000032.1 GCA_944333345.1 uncultured Bacilli bacterium
GTCTTGATAATTTGTAAAGCAGGTCTTAATGTATTAGCAGTAGAATGGCATGCACCACTAACTACACCATCAGCTCGACCAGTTTTAACTAACATACAAGCATAATACATAAAATCTTCTAATAATAATTTTTTAGCTTCTTCATGTGTAAGACCTTTACTCTTACGAATTTCTACTAATTTTTCAATTAATTCATCGGTTAATGGAGAAGTAAAAGGATTAATAATAGTAGCTTTACTAATATCAAAACCTTGACTATTAACTTCAATATCCTCTTCTTTACCAATTAATATAATATTAGCAATTCCTTCTTTTAGTATTTTCTCTGTAGCTTCCATAATACGTCTATCCATCGTTTCTGGTAAAACGATAGTTTTCTTATCTTGTCTAGCTCTTTCTTTAATAGTATCAATAAACGACATAAAAAAACCTCTTTCTAATTATCTTTTAATATTTCATAAATTTCTCTTTTTTCATGATTATAAAAATCTTTTCTCTTATATCCAAAGAACAAACGAATGATATTAGACGGGAAAGATACAATAAGCTGATTAAACGTCACAACCGTATCATTATAAAATTTAACTGCTGCAACCAGATCAATTTCATTAGTATTAATATCATCAACAATTCGAACTAAAGACTCACTTTTAAATAATTTTTCATTATCATCTAAAACCTTAAAAAGGTCATTAAAAGCTAACTTTAAAGTATCATTTAACTCAGAGTAATTTAACTCTTGAATACTAGTATCTTCTAATTGTTCTAAAAATTCATCCATTTTTAATTCTTTTTTTATAATCGGTTGTGCTCTTTTTAATAAGTCTAATTTCTTTTGTAAAAACAATTCAATATTATTTTCTGCTTCTTCCATTTTTATAACAGAAATTTGAAATTTATTATGATAAACTACAAAGATTAGAATAATTAATGTGACAGCAACAACACTTCCTAAAATAATCTCTAACATAGTATCACCCCATACAATATAATTATAACAAACATAAAACCAAAAGAAAATATATGAAGAAAAAAAATCAAAATAAAACTTAACCACAATTTAGTTAAGTTTTATTTTTGCAATATTTTAATTTTTTCCTGAGATAATTTAATCTCCATCTCACTCATAAGTCCAGTATATCTAGATGGTTCCTTAGAGTTAGGTGATAAATCTTGAATAATTTGTTCTTTAGTAAAATGATAATGTCCAGGTACTAAATCAAAATCATCAGTAGAGAGATCTTTTTGTGTAATCAACTGTTGTGGTTGATATAAATGATCTTCTAACAATGGAATCCCTGAATGAGAGTATGAATCTTGAACTGAAATAGTAGTGTCACTTGGTTTAGTATTATTATTTTCAAAAATTCCAACACCGTTTTCATCTATAAATTCTGGTTCACCAATACCATCCACATAGGTGGCTTTATTTCCTAAATAACTTTCTCTATCATTTTCGGGAGCCAAACAGATGTTATTAGGATTCAATCCTCTATTTTTACTATTAGCAATAATTGTATTTTCCACATCTTCCAAAAATTTTGGGTAAGTTTCAGCAATGGAAGGTAAAGTAGAACGCACAGCCTTTTGAATTTCATTTTCTGTAATTTCTAAATACTTAGTTTTATTCTTTTTATTTCTACCGTAATAAAACTTAACAGGGGTAAAGTCCATACTTTTCTTCTTTAACCCTTCACCAATAGATTCCGCAACTGCCTCACATAAACTTTTTAAGAATTTCCTCTTTCTTAATTGGTGGGGTTTTAGGCCATATCTTGTTTTAAGGTCTTTTTTAGATAAAGACTTTAGAAAATCCATTTTTTTTTTTATATTTCTTTGTGTAGCTTGTTCTTGAACGGTAATCTTTCTACTATTGGCATCGGCAACCTTTAAATAAGTAAAATCTCTTTTATTGGAATTAAAATATTTTGCTGCATCTTGTAATTCTTGTTTAGAAAATTCCAAAGACAAAGTAATTTTATTTTTCTGAAAGAATTTTCCAAATCTATTTTTCTTTTTTGGAAAACGAATAGGTCTGAAGTCAGTACTTTTCTTTTGAAATCCTTCATAAAAAGAATCTGAAACAGCTTCTACTAAATGATTTTGGAATTTTTTGGATTTTAATTGAGACTTCTTTATTCCAAATCTTAACTTAAGTTGTTTTTCAGGAAGAGAATTTAAAAATTCTAATTTACTATCTACCGCATACAAAGCTGCACTTTTCCAATTAGGAATATCATTCTCACGAACTAATACATTAGGATGATTAAATAGCCCCTGCTGATAATGATAGTCAATTGCCTTATAAATAATATCTGCAAGAATATCCTGATAGGCAAGCGGTGAATAATCATAAGTATCTGCTGTACAATATCCAATATAATTATCTACTTGTGCGGTTAAGATAGGTGGCTTAGAAATATATTTTTCCAATTCCTTATTTTCTTTCAAAATTGTATGAATAATTTCATAGTAATTTTTTAAATATAGACGATCAGAAAATAGAATAAAGCTATCATCAGAATGAGTTTGATGATTTGATATATAAAAACAATAAGGTAATTTAAATTCTTCACACTTTTGAATAAACAATTCAGAAAACTTATGAATTCCTCTTGCATTAATATTCATGTGTAAAGTATGCTGTCCTCCGACAATATCCGAATTATCAAGAAAATATGAAGAAATAATATTCCACCCAGTACCAGAAAACACCGCATTTAAGTTAAAGTTCTCTAAAACTTTCTGAATATTTTCAGGAGAATTTGTAAATAAATCGTCAATTTCCTCTTTAGTTTTAACATCAGGAATTCTTTCTAAATATCTTTGTAAATCACTAAAACCATGATTATCGACTTTGTCCAAAAAAGAAATCCACCATGGCTGGCAATTAACTACAGCATGTTTCCAACGATTAAATATATTTGAATAAAAAGAATCATAATCCTCAGTAGAAATAAAATTTCCTGGATTAGCATCTGGTTGATTTAATACTTTTATAAAATCAGAAACATCACCGTTGCTAGTAGCAAATGCATTAATAAATCTCCTTATATTATTTTTGCTATCAAGAGGATTTTTAATTCCACTAAAAATTCCATTAATATTAACATTCATCCGAGTTTCCCCCTCCATTAAATGACTTAATTATATCATAGAGTTAAGGAGATGTCAAAACAACTTTTACAATTGTTAAAAATGAACTAGGTAAAAAATACAATATACGAAAGACAAACTAATATATTAAGAAGGGTAACTTTCTTCTACCTTTTCGTCAAACACTTCTTGTTCGTTACTTGTAGGTTCCGTACCTTTAATAAAATACATCATTTTCTTCTTTTGATCTTCATTAGTAGCCAACCGACCAGAAATAGGCTCAACCAATACAGCAGAAACATTGTCAGGCATATCATACCATCCCCCATTACTATCAACATTTCTTTCATAATATTCGATAGATTGATACCAAATATTTTGAGCATATTTATATTCACTTGTTTTTAAGGACTGATTATCATCATATCCTACCCAAACAGCACAAACCACATCATTGTTAAATCCTATATTCCAATTATCAGTTTCGGTAGTACCACTTTTTAAGGCATATTTGTGAGTAAGTTTAGATGCAAGACCAATAGCAGTAGGATAATTATAATCAATATAATCAGCATCATAAGTAGCCGTTAATAAGTTATTTAAAATAAAGGTAACACTTGGGTTTAAAACCGCATCCTTACTATTTTTAGCCTCATATAAAACTTTTCCATTGGAGTCTTCTATTCTTTCAATAAAATGAGGCTCTACTTTATATCCTAAATTAGCAAACGCAGAATATCCAGCAGCCATTTCTAAAATATTGATTTCATTAGTTCCCAAAGGTAAAGAAGGAACATTTTCAAGTTTAGCAGTAATCCCAACACGTCTTGCTACATTAATTAAAGCATCACCTCCAAGGAAAAGATGCGTTTTAACGGCATAAATATTTTCAGAATAAGCAATTGCTGTTCCCATAGAGATGGGTTTATTTCCATAAGTAGAATTATAATTTTGCGGAGTATAATCATCTTGATCATTAAAAACGAAAGTAGTCTCTTCACTAGTAAAAGAAGAACTAGAAGTAAACCCATTTTCTAAAGCAGCATAATAAAGATAAGGCTTCATGGTAGATCCAACCTGCCTCATAGAATCGGTAGCACGATTAAAGGAAGACACATTATAATCTCTTCCACCTACTAATGCTAATACACCCCCCGTATCAGGATTCATTAATACAACAGAGGTTTGGATTTCAGAATCTTCCGGGATAGATTCTTTAATATTCTCTTCCACTTTTTTTTGTAAATCAAAATCTAAATTGGTATAAATTTTTAAACCATTAGTATCAGAATAAGATTTTGGAATACTGTCAATAGTTTCTAATTCATCCATTACTGCATCATGATAATACATAACAGTAGTTAATTCATCTCTTTCTTCTTCTAAAGAAAAATTTAATTCTTCTTGATAAGCTTCATTTTTTTCCTTTTCTGTAATTACTTCATTTTCAACTAATAAATTTAAAATTAAAAGCTGTCTTTCTTTTGCAGCATCAAAATCTACTAAAGGAGAATAATTAGAAGGGGACTTAGGAATACCAGTCAAAATAGTAGCCTCTGCCAAATCCAAGTCTTTAGCCCTTTTACCAAAATAATATTTACTAGCATTTTCAATACCATACATTCCATGACCATAATTAATAGTATTTAAATATCCCTCTAAAATTTCATCTTTAGAATAATTAGCTTCTATTTTCATGGTATACCACATTTCGTCCCATTTTCTTTTCCAGGTTTTATCAAAAGATAAAAACAGATTTTTAGCATACTGCTGCGTAATCGTTGACGCTCCCTGCTGAGTAGAGCCACTCGTAAGATTAACATAAAAAGCCTTTAATATTCGTAAATAATCAAACCCGTGATGCTTATAAAAATTTTTATCTTCCGTATAAATAGTCGCATCAATCACATATGGAGATATATCATCTAAAGAAACCCAAGATTTAGACTCATTTCCTTGAAAAAAGACCTCTTCATCTTTATCATACAAAAAAACACTATTTGCAGTATTAATTTCCACTTTTGGAGACAATCTAATATATAAATATATACCAAAATAAATAAGAACTCCAATAATTGCTACAAGCATCATAAATTTTGCTAATTTTCTAAAAAAACGCATGGTATCATTCCCTTCTTTTACTAGTATTTGACATAAAAAATAAAAGTATGTAAAAAAAAAGAAATGAAACTGATAATAATTTGCTATACTAAAATAGTAGGGAGAGATTAGAAAATGGAAAAACAAAAGAGCACAGGAAAAACAGTAATAATTATATTGTTATTACTAGCTTTGATAGCGAGTTGTGGATATATTGGGTATGATATGTTTTTAAAAGAAGAAGGCAATACAACAACATCAGAAGAAAATAAAGAACCTAATCAAGAGGAACAGACGAAAGAGTTAGAATTAAATAATCGTCTTGTTCAAAGTTTGTATAGAGAAGTTGGAAGTAGTGACGGAATGTATTGGATGTATAATGGTCTAGATAATCTGGATAAAATTAATATTCAGTCAATGCCAGAAATTAATAAAATGGAATTAGTATATGTAAATATTAGACAAACAGATATTGAAGTAATTTCATGTTATAACGTACCCGAAATGCCGGATGTAGGTCAATGCTTTGAAGAACAAGGAACACAAATGATATCTAGAGAAGTAGTAGAAGAAACATATAGAAAATTATATGGTTCAACAGCAAGCCTAGATTTAAATGCAATCATGTATACAGATTTTAATAATGTAGGAAGATATGTGTATATAGAATCTTTAGATGCCTATGTATTATATACTATCGCAGCAGGAGGAAGCAGTGCTGCTACCTATCAAAAACAATTAACCAAAGCAGAACAAATAGGAAATCAAATTAAATTATATGAAACTATAACAATAACACCATTTGATGAAACACAACAACCAACTACAGAAAATTATATCTATACATTCGAAATGGATACCGACGGAATGTATAACTACATTACTAGAGAAAAGGCATAAGCCTTCTTTTTTTTGAAAAGAATTAGGAAAAAGATATCTTTTATGTTATAATCTAATAGAAATTGAAAGGGATGAGAAAAATGCCAAAAATAACGATAAAAGTAACGTTGATTACACCAGAATTAACAGACGAAAAGACTTATAATGCAATTTACCATCCTGAAGAAAATAGTATTATATATAAAGAAAAAGATAAAACAACAACCAAAGTAAGTCTGAATGAAAGAAGACTCCGACGAGAAAATGAAGAATTATTGATGGAATATCTATTTGATGAAGAAAAGAATACCAAAGGAATAGTAACAGTAAAAAGTCTTCAAAAAACATTAGAATTAAATCTAAATACAAAGAAAATAAATCAAGTAAATAAAAATATTGAAATTAATTATATATTAGAAAATGATGAGTATAAATATAAATTAGAGGTGATATAAATGAGTATAATAAAGAGTTTAGAAAAGGATATAAAAGACATTGTAGAAAAAGCTGGATATCAAGTAGAAAATCTAATACTTCAACCATCTGGAAGAAGAGATTTAGGACAGTTTCAATTAAATGATGCCATGAATCTTGCTAAAGTTTATAAAAAAGCCCCAAGAGTAATTGCCGAAGACATTGTAAAAGAGTTAGAACAGGATACGCGTTTTACAAATTTAAATATTGCAGGTCCAGGGTTTATTAATATTACGTTAACTGACGAATATCTAGGAAGCTTATTAACCAAAATATATAAAGATAAAAGTTTAAACATAGATAAAAGAGAAAAGAAAACAGTAGTATTAGACTATGGAGGAGCAAATGTCGCAAAAGCTCTTCATGTAGGTCACTTAAGAAGTGCTAATATTGGAGAAGCTCTAAAACGTCTAGCAAGAACATTAGGATATGAAGTAATAGGAGATGCTCACTTAGGAGACTATGGAAGACCATTAGGATTAGTAATATTAGAAATGAAAAAAAGATATCCAGATTTAGCATATTTTGATGAAAACTATACTGGAGACTATAGTGATGTAGCAATGCCAATAACAAATCAAGACCTAGAAGAAATCTACCCTTATGCTTCTAATAAGTCAAAAGAAGATGAAAAATATTTAGAAGAAGCAAGAGAGATAACTTTTAAAATTCAAAATCATGAAAGAGGCTATTATGACTTATGGAAAAAAGTAGTAGAAATTTCAAAAAATGATATAAAACAAGTATATGATTTATTAAATGTAAATTTTGATTTATGGTTAGGAGAAAGTGATGCCGCAGAATACATAGATGAATTAACAAAAATTTACGAAGAAAAGAAGATACTAACAGAAAGCGAAGGAGCTTTAATTGTAGAAGTAAAAGAGGAAGAAGATACATCTCCTATGCCTCCACTATTATTTAAACATTCTAACGGTACCATCTCTTATGAAACAACCGATCTAGCAACCATACTTCAAAGAAAAAAAGAAATTAATCCCGATGAAATGTGGTATTGCGTAGACGGTCGTCAAGAATTACATTTTGAACAAGTATTCCGTGCTGCTAGAAAAGCTAATCTAGTAGAAGAAAATGTGAAATTAGATTTTATTGGTTTTGGAACAATGAATGGAACAGATGGTAAGCCATTTAAAACAAGAGATGGTGGGGTGATGAGTCTAAAGAACTTAATCTCTCTTGTAGAAGAGGAAACTAGAAAAAGAATCAATCCCGATACGGTAGAAGAAGAAAAACGAGAAAGTGTAGCGAAATCAGTTGCCATTGCAGCTTTAAAATATGCAGATCTTTTACCATTTAGAGGAACAGATTACATCTTTGATCCAGAAAAATTCTCAGATTTAGATGGAAAGACAGGACCATATCTTCTATATTCAACAATCCGTATGAAATCTCTTTTAGAAAAAGGAAAGGATATAGAAATAGGAGAAATTACAAAATTTAAAACAGAAACAGAAAAAGAAATCGCTTTAACAATATTAAGACTACCAATTATTTTAAATAAAGCACTAGATACAAAAAGCTTAAATGATATTACAGAATATATCTATAAATTAACGTCTTTATATAATAAATTTTATGCAGATAACAGAATTTTAACTGAAGCAGACGAGAAACTTCAAAAATCATGGTTAACATTAACAAAAGTTGTCTATGATATAAACATAATGCTATTAGATATACTTGCAATAAAAGTTCCAGAAAAAATGTAAAAAAAGTGTTGCATGTACAGAAGATATATGTTATAAGTTTATTGGTAATTTTTTTACCATAACAAATTAGAAATTTTAGCATATAATGTTTTGAATATAGGAGGGCAATATGAGTCTTAGTAAAATGAAAAAGGAAGATTTAGAATTATTATCAAATAAAGACATTACGAATTTAATTTTAGAAGAAAGTAAAAAACCAATAAATACCGCAGATTTATTTAAAAAAATTATTAAATTATTGGAATTACCAGATAGTGTATTTGAAACTAAAATAGGAGATTATTACACAGCATTATCAACTGATAAGAGATTTATTCTTTTAGATGATGGTTCTTGGGATTTAAGAAGTCGTCATACCTCTGATAAAGTAGTAAAAGTAACAGAGGAAGAAGATGAGGAAGATGCAGATGTGGATGCCGATCAAATGGAACAAGAAGAAATCGAAGAAGATGACTATGATGACACAGATGAGGAATATGATGAAGATGCTAGTGAAGAACTAAAAGATTTAGTAGTAATCGACGAAGACGAATTAGAACTAGAGCAATAGTCTAGTTTTTTTCTTAAAAGAAATATGTTATAATACGGTTGATTACCAAGAAAGGGTGAGAACATGATAGAAAGATTAGAGGCAACATTAGAAAAATATAATCATTTACAAGAAGAATTAACAAAACCAGAAACATTAAGTGATATAAAGAAGACTAGGGAATATTCAAAAGAAGTTGCGAATTTAGAAGATGTAGTTACTTGCTACAAAAAATATAAAAAGGTTCTAGAAGGGATAGAAGAGACAAAAGAGATGACAAAAGATCCTGAACTAGGAGAGATGGCAAAAGAAGAATTAAAGTCATTAGAAGAAGAAAAGGAACAATTAGATAAGGAATTAGAAATATTATTAATTCCAAAAGACCCTAATGATGGAAAAAATGTTGTCATGGAAATTCGTGGAGCCGCAGGTGGAGACGAAGCTAATATTTTTGCTGGTGACTTATTTAGAATGTATACAAGATATGCAGAGAAAAAAGGTTTTTCTTATCAAGTATATAACTCAGTAGAAGGAACAGCAGGAGGATACAGTCAAATAGAATTCATCGTAAAAGGTGCAAATGCCTATTCTTTACTAAAATATGAAAGTGGCTCTCATAGGGTACAACGTGTTCCGGTAACAGAAGCTAATGGAAGACTTCAAACATCAACGGCGACTGTTCTAGTAATGCCTGAAGCAGATGAAGATATAGAAATTGAAATTAATCCTAATGATTTAAGAATAGATATTTATCGTTCAAGTGGATGCGGAGGACAAGGAGTAAATACAACGGACTCTGCAGTAAGAATTACCCATTTACCTACAAACACTGTAGTAACTTGTCAAAATGAAAGAAGCCAAATTCAAAATAAAGAACAAGCTATGAAAGTGTTAAAAACAAGACTTTATGAAATGCAGTTAATCGAACAACAAGAAGCCGCAGGAGCAGAAAGAAGAAGTAAAATCGGAACAGGAGACCGTGCCGAAAAGATAAGAACCTACAATTATCCACAAAATAGAGTAACAGACCATAGAATAGGATTTACAACCAAAAATCTAGACCGTGTAATGGATGGAGACCTAGACGACGTAATTAATGCTTTAATTCAAGAAGATCAAAAAAGAAAATTACAAGGAGAAACAGAAGAGGTATGACAGTAGAAAATCTTCTGTTTTTTGCTAAAGGGCATATACATTCAGATCACGCTAAAATACTAGTAGCAGAACTTCTAAATTGTAATCCACTAGAACTATTAAATCATTTAGAAGCAGAAGTATCAGAAGCAAAAGTAAACTTATTAAAAAAAGAGATAAAAGCATTAGAAGAAAATAAACCACTACAATACGTACTAGGTCATATAAATTTTTATGGAAATGACTTTTATATAGATGAAAGAGTACTAATTCCAAGATTTGAAACAGAAGAACTTGTGGAAAACACGATAAAATATATAAATAAGATTTTCACAGAACCTGTGGATATAATTGATTTAGGAACAGGAAGTGGGGTAATAGGCTTAACATTAGAAAAAAAAGTTTCCACAAAATCTGTGGATTTAATAGATATTAGTAAAGATGCTTTAGATGTTGCCCACATAAACTGTGAAAAATTATCTTCTAAAGCAAATCTTATTCAAAGTGATATGTTTCAAAATGTGGATAAAAAATATGATGTAATAATCAGCAATCCCCCATATATTAAAACAGAAGAAGAAATCGAAGAAATTGTAAAAAATAATGAACCACATTTAGCTTTATATGCAGGAAAAGAAGGCCTAGATTGTTATAGAAAAATATTAGAGAACATATCTATTCATATGAAAGATAAATGTTTAGTTGCTTTTGAAATTGGTATGACTCAAAAAGAAGAAATAAAACATCTAATTCAACAGTATTTACCTACTGCACAAATAGAAGTGAAAAAAGATTTATCAGAAAAAGATAGAATGATTTTCATCTATTATGAAAAAAATTAAACTTTTTTGAATAAAATTAAAGTTATTCTCTCATTATGTAATTGAAAGAGAGGAATAACAATGAAAAAGTTTATTATCGTACTAGCAATCATAACGACAATATTAGTAATAAATAAAGAAGAAAAAGTAGTCATTCCAAAAGAAGCAATTCGTTTCAGAGTAATTGCCAATAGTAATGAAGAACAAGATCAAACTTTAAAGAAAAAAGTAGTAGATAATTTAAATGGAGAAATTAAAAAATTAACGGTATTAGATAATACATTGGAAAATTCTAGAAAAAACATTAAAAATAAAATTCCAGAATTTTCACAAGTAGTAAAAGAAACTTTAGATAAAAATCAAAGCAATCAAGGTTTTACAATAGACTATGGAATGAATTACTTTCCAGAAAAAGAATATAAGGGAGTAGTCTATGAAGAAGGAGAATATGAATCTTTAGTAATTACCTTAGGAAATGGTTTAGGAGAAAACTTCTGGTGTGTATTATTTCCACCTTTATGTTTACTAGATAGCGAAGAAGAAGCAGAAGATGTAGAATATACATCTTTTGTAAAAGAATTAGTAGAAAAGTATTTTTAATAAATAAAAGTAATAGAATATATAAGGTGATACGATGAGTGATAATCTTATATATTTTTTTATGGCCATAGGTCTTAGTATGGATGCCTTTTCATTAGCTTTAGCTTATGGAACAACAGAAATTACATTAAGAAAAAAGATATTATTAAGTCTAACAGTGGGAATATTTCATTTTATAATGCCGAAAGTAGGAGCTTTATTAGGAAATGAATTACTATTAAACTATATATCAAAAGCCAATTATTTAGTAGGAATTATCTTTTTAATACTAAGTATAGAAATGTTTTTTTCTAGAAAAGAAGAGAAAAAAGGAGTAATTACAAATATTATTTCAATAATATTATTTGCATTCACAGTAAGTATTGATAGTTTTTCTGTAGGAATAGCTCTATCTTTAACTAGTAAAACAATTACAACTGCTTGTATCATATTTGCGCTAACAAGTATGACTTTTACCTTTTTAGGAATTAATCTAGGAAATAAAATATCAGAGAAATTTGAAGAGAAATCAGAATATATTGGTATCATCATACTACTACTTCTAGGTTTAAAATATTTGTTTTTATAACTAGCGTGAAGATAGAAAATATGATAAAATAAACATAAATAGTAGGAGAAGAGTATAATGAAAAAGAATATTGTAATTATTATATTACTATTATCAGTAACAGGTTTGGTAGGATATATAGGATATGATAAACTTTATTTAGAAAAGAAAGACAAACCAGAAGAAAAAGAAACAGAAAAAACAGTAATTTCAGAGGAAGAGACTATCAATGCTAACAGTACTTTTGTAGAAGATTTAATAGGAAGATATGACTATTATTTCATTCATGATACAAACTTAGAAAACATATTATATAAAAGTGAAAAAACAACTCCATCTGAGTTCACAGAAGATTTTATAAAACAAACAGCTGTTTCCGCATATTATAACATTCCAAGAGGAATAAATACTATGTGGCAACAAACTTATAGCTTTACAAGTGAGGACCTAAAAAAACAAATCAGAAAACTATATGGACCTAATATGAAAATTACAGATAGCAGTTTTGAAATGAATTGCACTACTTATGAATTTGATGGTTTAAATAATACCTATACTAAAAAAGAAGGAAGTGGATGCGGTGGAATTAGCACCAGCTATTTAGCAAGAAAAATAATAGAAGCAACAAAAAAAGAGGATAAAATAAGCATAAAAATAGCAATTGCCAGAGTAGACATGCTAAATAGTCAAATATTAAATATGAATGACCAACCAATCACAGGATTAACAACTGAAAACTTTAATATCAATAATGTAGTAGAACAACTAGACCAATTTACATATCAATTTAAATATGATGAAGATAATTACAATTATTATTTGGATTCTATTACAAAAACAAAATAAGAAAGAGTATTCTTTCTTTTTCTTTTGACAAACAATCGAATATTGCTTATGATATATATGAAAGGTGGCGTAGTATGCTAGTAAATTTTAAAGAAATGCTAATGAATGCAAAAAAGGGGAAATATGCAGTTCCTCATCTTAATATTAATGACTTAGAATGGACAAAATATATTTTAGAAAAATGTAATGAATTACAAGTCCCTGTAATCTTGGGAGTAAGTGAAGGTGCAGCTAAATATATGGGGGGATATAATGCTGTCGTTGGTATGGTAAAAGGACTTATGAAAGATTTAAATATTACGATACCAGTTTGCCTACACGTTGATCATGGAAGCACAAAAGAAGCATGCATAAAGGCAATTGATGCAGGTTTCACATCAGTGATGATTGATGCGTCTCGCCATGAATTAGAAGAAAATATAAGAATAACAAAAGAAGTTGTGGATTATGCACATGAAAGAGGAGTAAGTGTAGAAGCAGAAGTAGGACATATTGGAGGAACAGAAGATAATATCACTTCAAGTGCCACCAATGCCACGTTAGAAGATTGTTTGATTTTATATGAAAACACAGGAATCGACTCTCTAGCCCCTGCTTTAGGAAGTGTTCACGGATTTTATAAAGGAGAACCAAATCTAGACTTTGAAACAATGAAAATTATTAACGAAAATTTACCAATTCCACTAGTATTACATGGTGGAACAGGAATACCAGATGATAAAATAAAAAAGGCAATCTCTTGTGGTATTTCTAAAATAAATATTAATACAGAATTACAATCAGTATGGAGCAAAGCTGTAAGAAAATTTTTGGAAGAAAACAAAGAAGTATATGATCCTAGAAAAATTATAGGTAGCGGTGAAGCGGCTATGAAAAATAGAATTGAGG
>CALVKW010000033.1 GCA_944333345.1 uncultured Bacilli bacterium
ATATCAATAACAATTAAGGTAGCATTATCTTCTTGTTCTACTCTGGGTAATTCTTCGGTATCTAGTAGTTTCATAATCAATGCTTTATCTACTCCAGTTCTATTTGCTACTTTGTCAATTTCATCTGGTGCTGGCATAATTAGGTCTATCCAACAATCGGAAGTCATTTTCTTTACTTTTTTAGCCTTCTTTTCTACTGCGCTAGTTTTATAGATTTTTAGCATAATACCACTCCCTTCTTTTTTAAACTAGTATATTATACCACGGAATATGATTTTTGGATATATTTTATTTTACAAAAAGAAAAGAATGATATTTGTCATTCTAATCTTACTTCTTACATTATTTGTTATGATTTTTTCTTACACCTGTTACTTTCTTATTTTTTATTATTGTTTTACTAAACGCTAGTAATGTATCCGCGTTTATATCATCATTGTCATGGATTTGGTTATCGTAATGAAACATTATATTTTTAAAATTTTTACGCGGAATTACTTCTAGTATTAAATTTTGATATTGTTCGGCACTTATTAATTTTGGTAGATAAACAAACATCGCAGAACCTTCAAGTTGTATAATTATTACACCTTGTAATGATATTATTACTCCATTAAGGAACGGTGAGTTTCCTATTTCTTCTGGGATTACACATCCGACTCGTTTTCCTATCTTTTTTGTTGTTTCCCCATGGAAATTGTTGGTGCCGTCTAATATTTCTTCATATACATCTCCTGTTTCTGTGATTCCTATTACACCTCTATCAAATCTATATACAATTTCAGTAGATTTTTTCAATTTTATGATATCATTCAATTGAGTGCCTTTTGCCATAGTAGATATATCATATCCACGCCCATACTTATCATATTTTATATTATTTATATAGTTTATTCCTTCAGAGACTCCTTTTAGCTTATTGTACTTTTCTGTTATCATATCTTCCATTATTCTCCATTATTTTTATAGTATATTTATTTTATTTTATCTTATCATGCCACTTTTATTCACTTGCTGATAATGTTACCTTAACAGTGTGTTCTCTTCCGTCTCTAATATATGTTATCTCGATGGTATCTCCAGCTTGATGTTGATATAGTTCGTATCTCAAGTATGCTGAGTCTTCTACTTTTTTTCCGTCGATTGCAGTAATAACATCTCCTGTTGTTAGACCTGCTTCATATGCTCCTGATCCTCTTTCTGCTTGTACTACAACTACACCTTCTGTAATATTTCTGTCAATGTTAATACCATTTCTATAAAGATTAGCTGTGTCACTTACATTTACCATAGAAACACCTAATACAGGCCAAGATATTTCTTCTCCATTTTCTAGAGATTCAATATGATTCATTGCGTATTCTATCGGTATAGCAAAGCCCATTCCTTCGATTTCGTTATCTACTAGTTTTAATGAACAAATTCCGATTACTTCACCGTTTGCATTTAGTAATGGTCCACCACTATTTCCAGGGTTGATTGAGGCATCAAATTGTAATACTCTCATTACCCAGTCGTTACTGTTACCGTTAGAAATACTAACGGATACCATTCTATCTTTTCCTGATAAAATTCCAGATGTTACTGTTCCTCGATACTCTTCTCCCATTGGTGTACCTACGGTAAATACCGTATCTCCTAGATTCATATCTTCACTGGTTCCGATATTTGCAACCATACTTACATTGCTTCTATCTACTCTAAGTACTGCTAGATCTAAATATTCGTCGCCTCCTAATACAGTTGCTTCTGCTTCTGTATCATCTGACATGGTAAGTGCAACACTATCCGCTCCATCTATAACATGGTAGTTGGTTAATAAATATCCATAATTGTCGTCGGTTTTATAAACAAAAGCTGACCCTGTAGAAGTTAGAGTAACATTTTGATAAGCAGATACCATAGCAACAGCATCATAGACTTTATCTACTGCTGCAGCTAGGGAATTTTTCTCATATACCTGGGTATCGTTTCGTGTTACGACATTGCCACCACTTGTTCCTAAAACTTGACTTACTAGAGGAGTCCATTTTAGTAAAGCAAACATGATGATTCCTCCCATGACAAATGAGAAAATAATTAAAGAAATAGTTTTTAAGTTTTCTTTCTTTTTCACTCGTTATCTACACTCCTTTCGATTCCTGCTAAATCTTTCCAATTCTCTGGGAATCCCATTCTATTTAATACTTTTTCTATTTTTATAGATGTCAAATTATAATTTAATGTTTGAACTACATTCTCTAACTCTATGGTCATATTTTTAAAATCTTCTGTTAATAATAACTGACGCATAATAATTAGAAGCGCAAATAAATCGGATTTACCATATATATATTCCCCATTTTCTTTTGGTATATCTAATATTTGATGGTAAATGGTATCGTCTATTTGTTTCTGAGTTCTATTCTCATAAAGAATATCTTCATGAGCACATAGGTTTCTATAATTGGCAAGTATCGGCAAGTATACCAAAAGGTCATCCACCTCAACATTATATACTTTACATATTTCTTCTTGATCTTCTGGCTTTAGGATAGAGAACATTTCACTGACAATTCCAAATGATAGCACTTTTACTAAAATCCACAATGGAATATATCCATAATTAGATACATAATGTAAAGTTGCAGAGTGTTGACTACCATTTACTCTAATTTGTCTTTTCATCTTTTTTAATAAATCATTTACTTGTCTTTGCTTTTCAGGATTATGTGTAAAGTTTTTTGCCTTTAAATAATCCCGTTCACGGTACCCATACTTCTTAGATAATTGATAAGAAGTAATTGATTTTAAGTTGTTTTCAATTACTAACAAGTATTTAAATATCACATTTCGAAATGAACGATCAAATAAAAATAAACTATATAACTCTTCAAAAGTTGTTCCTTTAATAAAGACTTTCTCTGTATCAGATTTGTAAAAAAGATGACGGTAACCATTTAAGAAAAAATAATTTTCTCTTAATAAAACTTGTTTCGCATATTTTGTATCTTTAATAATCAAGCCTTTGTGTTTAAATATTTCAATTTGTTCATCCAAGTTTTTAAATTGTTTCTCTATCATAATCTCACCTAGTATTGATTATATCATAATCTTCTTTGAAAAGTATGAAATTTTTGTGAATTTATATGTTATAATTGAACTAATCTTGTCTTTAGGAGGGATATTATGCCAGCAAGTGTAACGCATGCTTATTTCGCTAATGATGTTTATGATATTTTACCTGCTAATATACAAAAAAGATTATCACTATCTAGAATTAAAATGTTTGGTCAGAGTACTGATTCATTCATATTTTATCATTTATTTTCTCTTAAGAAGGGGAAAAATATACGAGAGCTGCAGCATATTTTTCATACTACTAATACGCAGTTATTTTTTCTTACACTTATACAATATATCAAAGATAATCATTTAGAAAATGATATCGATACCTGTTCCTTTTTATGTGGATTTATCTGTCACTATGTTTTAGATTCTAATGTTCATCCTTATGTCTTTTATAAAACAGGTAAATTTGACAAAAATAATCATGCTACTTATAAATATAATAATCTTCATTTGTTTATGGAAACTTTTTTAGATAATTATTTAATTATGAAAAGAGAGAATATTAATCCTTATACTTTTTCTATCTGTAAATATTGTTTTGATTTACAATCATTTTCTCCTGGACTTAGAAAGTGTATTCGTTATACTTTCGAAGAAGTCTTTCATTTTAAGAATATGGATCAGATATATTATCAATCTCTTAAAGATATGTACTTTTCTATGCGTGCATTTCGTCAGGATCGTTATGGTGTTAAAAAATTTTGTTATAAATTGGCGGATACTTTTACTTCTCAAAGATGTTTTCGATTCGAAGCGATTAGTTACCATTATACGATGCATCCTCATTATGATTTTTTAAACTTTGACCATCATTTATGGAGAAATCCTACTACTTATTCCATTACTAGTCGTGAATCCTTCTATGACTTATATGCTAAATCTCTTAAGTTATCAAAAAAGATTATTGAAGACACTTTTAGTTATTTAAATGGTAAAGATATTGACTTAAAAAAAGTATATACTAATTTAAGTTATGTTACAGGATTAGATTGTGATTTAAAGAAAGAACTAAAATATTTTGAATTTTAGTTATTTTTGTATATTCTTCTTATTATTTTCCATACTAATTTTAGGTGATACTATGTTTTATAGATATGAGATAAAAAATAACGGTGTGGAAGATATTTTATATTTATATTTGACTATGAATTATGAATTTTCTAAAGAGTTAGGAAGCGCTTCTTCTGATAGTGAATTAAAACGAAGAACTAATAACTTTATAAAGAATAATGGGATTAATTTTGATGGTGATAAAGTTTATTTAGTAATTGATGATATTATCGTAAAAGCATTTCAAATCCCTAAAGAACAAGAAATTGATACTATTTCTAATAAAAACTCTTATGATGACCATGATTATATGGTTACTTTAAAAATGGATGATAATTCTATTGTTGAAATTACTTTATGGGAATTCTTACTTGGTACTTTAGCAACGAATATGGTCCCTAATCTTCCTATCGAAGTATTAAAAGCTATGGCTATTTTATACCGAACTTATGCTTTTAAACAAATGATGGAATATCAGGTTATTTCTTCTGTTAATGAGTTTTTTGTATATAAACCTATCGCTTATTATAAAATAGCTTTTGCTCCTGATTATGATAAAATTGTTGCGACGATAGAAGAGTCTATTCGTCAGACTAATTCTATTTTTGTCAGTTACGATAATCAATATATTCTACCTTTTATTCATGTTTCTAATTTTGGATATACATTAGAAGATAAACGTTATCCTTATTTATCCTCAGTTTCTAGTTTATGGGATACTTCTTCTCCATTTTATGTAGATACCGTTACTTTTTCTTATGAGTATTTAAGTAGGTTATTTCATTTTACGGTAACAAAAGATACAACTTTTCAAATTAGTGAATCGTCTCCTTATGGGAAAGTATTGAAAATTAATATTGGATCACATTCTATTGATGGGAAGAGGTTTATGGATTTATTACATTTAAAATCTCAGTTTTTATCTATTATTCTTAATACTAATAATTTATCTATTATTACAAAAGGTTGGGGAGATGCCTTAGGTCTTAGTATTTATGGGGCTTGTCACTTAGCTAATAACGGTTGTAGTTATGCTAATATTTTAAATTATTATTTTCCCAAGATTAAAATTTGTGAATATATAAAAGAGCTTTCTTCTTGAAAGCTCTATTTTTTATTTTTTAATTCTTCCAATGCTTTATCTGCATCTTTGTTTAATTCAAGCGTTGTCTTTAAGTACTTTGAATAGCCTTCTACTGTAGAAACAAAATCCTCTAGCTCTTCTATATTTTTATCTTTAATAGTGGAACTTATGGTTGTTGTTGCATTTTCTAACTCTTTAATAATTGTTTCTACTTGCTCATATGTCATAGTTCCTATCATTCACCTAATTCCTCCATCGTTGCATTAGAAATTCCTTGTTGTACTTGCAACTCTTGTGATTTTTGAATAATCACATTTTTATATTCTTCTATCTTTTCAATATTTCCTACATTGGTAGGATTAGGCCATGCATATTTCATTATGTTAATGCATTCAAATATTTTATTAACCGCAGTAGCATATTGATTATAATCCATTCTCCTACCTCCTAAATTAGAATAATTCTAGACCCATTTTTTAAATCTGTTTCTCTAATTGTTTTGTTTACATCGTAAATTTCGCCAGTTTCTTTACTATAAAAATTACTATCTTCTTTAATTATATAATCATGGTCAGTCAGGTCAAGAAGGCCTTCTTCAATTAACTTTTTTACTGTTCCTACTTTTTTGTTAATTGGTATGTATAAGTCATAATTTTTTTCTATTAGTGGAATATATAGTTCTACTAAAATTTTATTCTTATTCATATAATGACCTCCTTACTCTTCTGTTAGTAATTTTGTTAGACTTGCTTTTCCTTTTCTGATTACATAACCAAAGTTTGGTTCTATTTCTACTCTTAATATTCTAGTTGCCGTTGTTACTTTTAGGGTGAATTGGTTAGCAATTCCATTGCCTAACCAAATACCTTCAGATAAGTTCGTATTATTTTTAAACCATAGTTCGTAATTTAATGTTTTAATACTATCAATGGTATCTACAATGATATATCTTACGTTAGAAGTGGTTTTTACATTATCTAACAATTGTGTTATTTTCGCTTTTTCTGTTGCTTCTGTTTTATTTAATATCATATTTAAACCTACAATAATACAGATGTTAATTTCATTTTGATCTTGATAGATATTTTCTAAGACAGAACCCATTTTTTCTCCAGGCTCATATGTTACTGTTCCTAAATTATTTTGATTCAATAAACCATTACCATCTATTACAGTACATTTTACTCCATTTGCAGATTGAAGGAGTTTGGCCCAGGTTTCGATAAAGTTTACGTTAGAAGAGATATCTTCTCCTGTAATTGTATAAATTCCACTTGTTAGTAAGTCTACTTTGTTTATTTCTAGTGTTTCTTTGTTGATACCAATTGGCACTTCTTTTAGACTTACAAAGGCTGGTTGTAATAGACTTGTTGTTACTACTTCTGGAAGGGTTGGTACATTTTTAGCTTGATAATCACAGATTGTTTGTAGTTTTTCACAAATTACTTTTACATATTCTGTTAATTTTTCTTCTTTGTAGGCATACGCTGTTTGAAATTCATAAATTCCATCTAAACTTATCAAACCTCTTCCGTATACCTTGGATGGTTCCTTTTTTCTAATACCTGATATAACACTACCGTAATCAGATGCATCATTAAATTGTAATACTACATTTTGTTTGAAATTCTGACGTAGGCGATAGCGTACAGTATTTGGTCCACTGGTACTTAAAATAAATATTACTCCATATTTTAAGCAATCTCTTGTAAATTGTCCTATTAAATCTTCATATTGATCATAGGTATCTAAGAATCCTTCCACATTATTAATAATAATTACTATTGTTGGGATTTGTTTACCACCATGATTAATATAAAATTCATAAGAACCATTATAATCTACAAATATCTTTTTTCTTTCTTCAATAATTTGAGAAATCATCTTAAATAAATTCTCTATTTTTTCTTTTTCTGTAGATAGAATAACTTCTCCTACATGTGGTGCATTTCTAAACATAGTTAATGTTTCAGCACCAAAGTCTAGGATATAGAAATTTACTTCTTTCGAATCATACATTGTAATAGATGAATAAACAATGCTTGATAACATTAATTCTTTACCACTACCTGCACTACCAAAAACAATAGTATTTCCTTCTTTTGATAATGGTAAGGTTAGAATATTTTGTCTTTGATTATCAGGATCGTCATATTCTCCAATTATAGGGTTAATATTATTTTTTTCAGGATGATAGTTATATTTTGCTTTTAGAGCATCTATATATATTGTATTTGGTATTCTTGGTAACCATAGCTGAGGAATACTTATTTTTTGCTCTCTTGCTGTTTCTACTATGTAATTTACAATATTAGTAATTTCTTCTCCATGTGACTCCACGACTACTTCGTTTTGTTTTGTATCAAATGTCTTAATATAGTTTCCAACATTATCTAAAAAGTTTACTGATTGGTCAACTTTTTTCTTTCTTTTATCCGTTGGATAGTATTGAGCTCCTGCCCAGGCAGCTTGTCCTAAGGCGAACAATTCGTTATATCCTACTTGTAAATAAAATCTTCCTGGGTTTTTTAGAGATGCTGCATCTGGACATTTTATCATATCCATACTATCAGACTTGTCTTGTACTTTTAGACAGACTCTAAATTTTGAGTTTGACCAAATTTGATCATTAACAACTCCAGCTGGTTTTTGGGTTGCTAGAATCAGATGGACACCTAAGGAACGTCCGATACGAGCTGTAGATATTAATTGGTCCATAAATTCTGGTCGCTGATCTTTTAATTCAGCAAACTCATCACTAATAATAAATAGATGAGATACTGGCTCTTTTACCAAACCTTTTCTATATAGAGACTGATATTTATAAATATCAATTGTACTTTCATTTAAGTTATCTCTTGCAGCATTAAAGATTCGTTGACGTTTTCTTAGCTCACTTTGAATGGATGCTAAGGACCGATTCATTTCGATGGTATCTAAGTTTGTTATTGTTCCTGCAAGATGTGGTAATTTTATTCCTGTTTCTTTATTTTCAAAAGCTCCAGTTAATCCTCCACCTTTGTAGTCGATTAATACAAAGGACACTTCATATGGATGGTAGTTTAAGGCCATCGATAAAATATAGGTAATAATAAACTCTGATTTACCTGATCCAGTCATACCAGCTATTAATCCATGTGGTCCATAGAATTTTTCATGCAAATCTAATTTAAATAATTCTTGATGTTTATCTACTCCTACTGGTGCTGCTAAAGACTTGGTTGGATCATTTGATTTCCATCTATTTAAGATATTCAATTGTTCTATCATACCTACATTATACATTTCTAAGAAACTTAGGCTTCCTGGTAGGCTTTGGTTTTCTTTTGATATATCGATTGGAATGTTTGCTAATATTTTGCAACATTCATACATATTTAAGGTCTGGTCAAAATCTGCATTAAATTCTTTTTGTTTATTCGATACTAACTCATTTTCGAATACCCCAGATTTTTTATCACCAATACTAATAAACGTTTTACATTCATTTGGAATATTTACTAATCTTGGACTAATAACAATAATACTAAATCCGATATTTACTTCTAGACCGCAGACATCTTTAACTAATTCAATATCACGAACCATCTTATAATCATCGGTAATGATTACATAGTATGGTTGATATTTTGTATAATCTGCTGTATTTAATTCTCTTTTTCCATTATTGTCCTTATATTTTCTGGCTTGAATTTCTTGCTCTAAAACTAGAGAAATTTCTTTTGCTTCATCAAGGTTTGTTGCAAAATAGCGGGTTTGTTTATCATTACTCCAACAATGGGGTAGTACTTTTAAATAATCCCAGGAAGATTCATTTTTTTCATTAGTTAAAAGTATTATTTTTAAATCTTCATAACTATGATAAGCTATCATTTGGAGGATTAATCCTTCAATAAATTGTTGTTTCATACTTGCCATACCAATAATGGCTGTTACTCTGTTTTTTATAAATGAAAGGGAAATAGGTACATTTTCTAGAACACGAGATTCTGCACCCAACTTATATACCTCTTGTAATAGGTTATCATCTTCTAGCGAGAAATGTTCTTCTGGGAAACTAACATTTCCAGTTAACTCTGTATTTCCCATACCAAGTCTTAAATCAAGAAAGTCAGCTTGTTCTATTTCTCTTTCCCAAAGATTTCTTTTTCTGCCATAGATAATATCTTTAGTTACCGATAGTGGTACGTAGTTGTCGATTAATATTTGTCTTTGTACTTTCATCTCTGTATCGATTAATTTTCTTTTTTCGGCGATATATTCTGTATATTTTTCTTGGCGTAATTTTTCTTTCTTTCTTCTTTGCTTTCTCTGATATTTTTTTTGCATAATTGGCCATAGTAACATTGTCATTAGCATAGCAAATGACATTATTAAAGTTGGCATTGCTGAAGATAAATCTCTACTACCATCAATTACTCCTACTAAAGAAGAATATCCCATAGAAACAGACATCATAGCCATTGTCATCATTGGCCCTAGAGTATATATTAGTGGTGTTTTATCCTCTTCCACTTTTCCTGGAGGAGGGTCAATTTTTATGTTTACTGGTTCAATCATTGTCTTAAATCTGGGTGCTCTAAAGAAATAATCATCTTCTTTGAAAAATTCGATTCCTTCTTCATCTGGATTATCTACTTCTAACTGATGTTGGGTTACTGGGTATTGAATTTCAAAAGTATTCATATCAAAGCGAAGAAAATCGCCTATATTATTTACTAATATAGAATCTTTCATTACTATTATTTTTAAACCCATAATAAAAATAATATCTCCATAATCTAATGGTTTGGTTGTGATTGCGGTATTATTTGCATAGGTTCCATATTTACTATTTAGGTCTTGTGCTACCCATTTTCCATTATTATAAATTAATCTTGCATGTTGTTTTGATACTAAAGGATAATTATAGTTAATATGAGCTTTGGAATCATTTCCAATAATAAATTCTCCATCTCGTTTTAAATGTAACCATTTTACTGATTCGTCCATCGTTGGGGAACAATATAATATTACGTATTCATTGTCGGTGTTAATTTTTAGGAAAAACAAACTATAGTCTTTTAAAATAGCTGATTCTACTTCTTTATCACCAGACATGATTTTGGTTTCAAAGTCACTTTTTATTTTCCATTGCCCACGATATTCTTCTACGTTAATTAAGTTTCTTACGTTTCCTAAATAATCATTATCAGTAATCCAATAGTTTCCAGATATCTTGGTAGGTAAAGTAAAATTATAGATTTTTGTCTTTTTTATTAATCTAACAATCACTTTATCACCAACCTTACTTATCTTTTTACTCTAGCTTAATTATATCTTTTTTTTTATGTTTTTACAACACATATTTCACATTCTAATATACAAAAAGACAAAATAATTAAGTAAATACCATTTCCTTGGGACCTTACTTTTCAAAAATCTTTCTTTGTAACTTAACATTTGATGTTACTATGTAGTTGGTTACTTTCCTAATTTTTATCCCATACTCATAATTCTTTTTTATTTTGAAACATTGTTGTTGATTCTTTATTTTTGTAGTTGCATTTTATAAATAAAAAGATTTATTCTATTGAAATAAATCTTTTACCTTTTTATTAGACTTTTATAATCTTTTGTCCAGCAAGTAATTTCTTCTTCCATTTTTGGAGTTAAGCCTTCTACATATACAGTATTATGTTTTTTATGGGATTGTCCTTGATAATCACTACTTGCAGACATTAATAAATTATGTTTTTTGGCATATTGATATAAATAAGATACTTGTTCTTCATTTTCTGGATTATTACATATTTCAATGCCATCTACATATGGTAGACAGTTGTTTAATACTGTATCTACTTTACTTTCTCCATAACGATATGGGTGAGCGGCAAATATTTTTCCACCGTTTCTGTGGATAATTTCTTGTACCTCTTTTATATCCG
Source organism: uncultured Bacilli bacterium (assembly GCA_944333345.1). Taxonomy (GTDB): domain Bacteria; phylum Bacillota_I; class Bacilli_A; order RF39; family UBA660; genus Faecimonas. The sequence goes on from CALVKW010000033.1 coordinate 11,173, forward strand.
GCCAAACCAAGTGCATATCTATATATAAAGGAAAATCTTCTTTCCTGGTTCCTGCCCTATATAAATCTCCTACGCTATTGATATTAAATTGTTGCAAAAAGGAGATACCCTGTTTGGTTTCATTTAAGAGGCGATATAGTGCAGCATGTGCATACTCGTTATGTGCATCGTAGGTATCTGCGTTTGGTACTTCAATTCCTCTTTTTTCACATTCTTCTAATAATCTTGTAAAAATTTTTTTTGACGAAATTCTACTGTCCCATATTGTTTCTTTGTCCAGGTAGCAACTTCGTCTAGGTCAAACCCATAACACAAAATATCATAGGTCTCTTTTCCTACCATGGCATCTGCTTCTATTCCGGTAATTAATTTTCCTGTATAGCTTGTACTTTTTAAATTATAATATGCGACACAAGTATCATGATCAGTTATAGATACTGTGGTAATCCCTTTCTGTTCACACTGATCTAATAAACGGGTGGGACTTTCTGTTCCGTCTAATGAATAATTTGAATGTATATGTAAGTTTATTGTACTTTTCTCCATATTGTTCCTCCTTGATGCTTATTATATCACATATTTAATTTTATTTCTTCTTTTTAAGTAATCTATGATTCCCTTTGTGATAGAAGAAGATAATAGTTGTTGGTACTTTTTGTCTTGTAATTGTTTTCGTTCTGTAGGATTAGATAAATAGCCACATTCTACTAAGACACCTGGAGTTGTGGTATTACGATACATATATAAGTCTGTGGTTTTGATTGTTCTGGTGCTTTTTAAGTCATTTTTAAATTGTGTCATAATAGAGCGGGCTAATTTTTTGTTATTTTCGTTAATCTCATTGTATAGTACTTCTGCTCCTTTTAATGTTGTATCATCGTACCAGTTAATGTGAATTGATATATATAAATCGCTCTTTTTTTCTTTTATCATTAACAGTCTGCGATAAAGGTCTCCTCTTTTTTTTGCAGAATCATAAATTGAAGATAAATCAATATCTCTTTTTCTAGTCATATAAACAATAGCTCCTTGTTTACTTAGTTCCTGAGCTAGAGTTTTCGATATCTCTAAATTAATATCTTTTTCATATATTTCTCCATAGTATGTTCCGCTATCTCTTCCACCATGACCAGGATCTACCATGATAATGGTATCTTGGAGTGGTAGTGATTGAGCAGATATTACTTGTAATGATAGTACAAGTAAGCAAAAAATAATTAGTAATGTGGTCTTATATTTTATTTTTAACATAGAATCACCTACTAATTATATGATTATTTTTCTATTATTTTTCTTACTTACTAATTATATAGTGTCTTTTGATAGGTCTTATTGGATTGCTTTTTTTCTACTGGTTCTGGGAAGATTAAATCTACCATGTATTTAGCTATATTCCTACTTTTTCCATAAGCTGGTCTAAAGTTCATATCTATTCCAGGGATTGTATTTATTTCAATAATACGATAACTATTATTAGTTTGAGGGTTAGTAATCGCATTTGTCATATAATCAATTCCTGCATAAAGTAGACCTGGAAATGCTTCTAATACTTTTAGTCCTATATCCAATTACACTTTGATCTACTTTATCCGTATAATCTTTACAGATTCCTCCCATAGCAACATTAGAATTTTCTCTTAAATATACTTTCTCATTTTCTCTTGGGATACTGTTAATCGTTATGTTCCTAGTACTTAAATACTTGTATATTTCTTCATCTCGTAAAATCTTACATAGAGCATTTCTTCTAGGATTGATTCGATATTTATTTTCTATTCCTATTAATTCTTCTATGGTACACTTACCGTCACCTATTACGTGAGCTGGGGCTCTATGTAGAACTGCATAATCTCTATTCTCGGTTATAAAAACTCTATATTCTTTTTCAGGATAATATTCTTCATGATAATATGAGAATCTCTTTTCAATTACTATTGTTGTTTTTCTTTCTTGGGGATGTTTTTTATAATTTTAAAAATATTATCCTTTATTTCCATTGTATGTAGGGGAATAGGATAGTCAAAACAAAGATTAGAATATTCCTTTCTTCTAAATACTTATTAATATTATTATTCATTTGATTGACATCCAATTCTAATACTTTGACATCTTTATATTCTTTTTGGATAATGGTTGCAATCTGTAAAATGTCGATGAGTTCGGCTATGATGCTATTGTTTGTAAACAGTTTGTTAGGTGAATTTGCTACAAAAAATTTATACAAAAAGAATTAGATAATAAAGAATTATTTATGGTTCCTACTACTACTTCTATTCCTGAAAGGCAGATTGGTATGGCTGTTTCTAAACATCAGTTGC
>CALVKW010000034.1 GCA_944333345.1 uncultured Bacilli bacterium
TTATTCCAATAGCCATATATATTTTCTACTGTTGTTCCATTGCTTGGAGGGGTTCCATCTGCTTCTTTGTCTTGGTTCGTTGTGATTGTAATATATTCGATTCTTGTGTCGGCATATACTCTAATGTATGTTCCTCCAGTAGTACCACCCCACCATCCACTTGAAGTCGTAGCAATATCCAACTCTCCCTTATCATATCTTGTGTTATTCCAAATACCTGTTAAGGTAAATGGTTTGGAACTGTTCCAAGTCTCATCACAACTTGTTCTTAATACAATAATATTAGTATCTCTTGTTACTAAGTAGTATAGGTTCCTACTGTTTTCTTCAGTTATTACATTGGCATTTCCATCGGCATCATAGAATTGTTGTAGATCATAGTATTCGCATCCTCTGGCTATTCTACATGTTCCACTTTCTTGATATTCTCCTAATTCATTATAGTAACCAGCCACACTTGAAGAATAAGGAATGGTTACCTGCTGATAAAGACCTGCTGCGGATGCCCCCATTGGTAACATAGATACTTCTTCTTGTCCAATTGGCTGTGGCGTGTAAGATATCATGGAATAACCAGAAAATCGATAATAGTTACTGTCTGGATTATAAGTTGGTCCACTTGGAACGTAATAAGTACAACCCTGTCTACTATTACATGTTCCTGATAAGCTGTTTCCATAACTATTTACTGCTCCATCTGGATATCTCGAATTTCTTGAAATCGTTCCTCTGATATAGTAATCACTCATATCTTCATAAATATAATTGATACTATTTACTTGTTCCATACCTTCATTGTTCAAGGCAGCAAAAGCGTTGGTCCAATCATTTGAACTTGTCATTTGATATACCGTGGCATCTAGCCAGGAACTATAGAAAGTGATGTTGATTGGGTCAGGGATACCATTGGTGTAAGTAATCGCTACCCTTGCATATCTTGTATATGTATCAGCATCATATATAATTTCTGTATTCGGATCATCTGTAAGCCATCCATTGAACCCTTTGTCTGTTGGATGAGCTGCAAATGGATTATCCATCAATTCTATTGTGGCATAGTAATTCGTCTGTCCATTTTCTGTTATCGCTTCCACTGGATAATATTTATAATAGATAAATTCTGTTTGTTGTTCATCTGTTTCTGTACTGATATGTCCTACCAAATCTGGATTACTAAAATCTTGTCCACTATATTTGATATAGGCTCTAACTAGATTGCTCTCTGTATATAACCCTTGATAACTTCCGGTTGGTATTGTGCCATTTGATGATTCCGTATAATTTAGACCGTAATAATAATTGTAATCACTGTCTAAATCATTGATATATACTGTTGTATCTGTCATATCTGTTTCGTGTAGAGGAATTGCTGCACTACGTCCAAAATTGAATACTGTTGGTACAGTTGTTTCTTCCAGTACATTTATAGTTTCCTTCTTAGTTATTTTTAATATTGTCCCCTCTTGTACCCAGATATAGATACTTGGTATATTTTTGTTTAATTCCTCTAATAAATTGTCTATAGTTGTATTTTCAGGGGAAGAAATATAAATAGTTCCATTAGCATCCACTAATTGATAATCATTATTTACAGTTGCATTATCTCCAATTTCGGATGCTATCGCGACATTTATTGATAAAAAGTTTTCAAATGTTACCTGAGTAACTATGGTAGTTGCCGTACCATCTAATATGCCAAAAATGCTTCCGAAAGAATTCGCGTTCGTATCATTAATTGCCATGTTATTATATATATTTTGGACCTTTGATTTATTATCAACTTCTGCAAATAAACCTCCAATTTTATGTCCTTTATTTGCTAAAGTATTTGTTAAATCCATACTTGCATTTTGAATCGCTATATTGGATATTGTTGTATTTTTTACTTGTCCAGCTATGAATCCTACTTCCATTGGATTTTGTGATGCGTTTGTAATTAATTCACCATTATTAAAATTAATATTTTTTATTTCCGCGTTCTCTATAAAGTTAAAGAAACCATAATAATCTTTATTATCTATTATTGTCGGTATTTCTATTTTATAGTTTTGGATTGTATATCCCTGTCCATCCAAATGTCCTGAAAAAGCATATTCAATTTCCCCATTTCCTGTACCGATTCCTTGCCAGTTATGTCCTCCTAAATCTATATCATTTGTTAAAACAAAATATTTGTTTTCTAAATCTGGCATTTGATTCGATTCAACTATTTGTTTTAAATATGCAAGCTCGCTACCATTTTTTATTTGATAAGGATTTTCCTTTGTTCCATTTCCACCAGAAAAAGATGTAGCAATTTCTACACCATCCCAAACTTCTTCAATATTACTTAAAGTTGGCGTTGCAGTGAATAGATTGATGATTATAAAACATGCCATTAATATAATAAGAGTATAGGATATTTGTTTTATTGCATGCTTTTTTATACTCTTCTTTTTCACTGCAATTCCCTCCTTTTAATGATTTACATAGTTTTTTAGTTTTACATATCGTTCTATTCGTTCTAACTCAAATACTTTTTTATTATCGAATTTAATTGAAATTTTTTGCATAAAAGATATTAAAGATTTTAATTGTTTTTTACCATAAGTATCATTTTTCTTAATTTCTTTGAAATGATTTTCTTTATCGATTTGCACTTTATATTTTAATATTTTATATACTCCATCAAAAAATGTTGGATCATTATAGAGAATGGAAAATGTTAGTATTCTTAAAAACGCATAAATTGGCATTTCATAAATTTTATTTCTTAAATTTTCATATAATCCCGCTTTTTCTAGGTCATAATCATAAATTTCTTTAAATGTTGGGTGCATAATTGTCTCTGTTAATTCAATTGTATCATTTACTGATAATATTTGTGCCAATTTATAGACATATTGATATTTAGTTAACCATTTTTTGTTCATTTTAGTAATAGTTAGAGTATCATTTTTTATTCTTAGTAGATTTAAGACTTGCTCTAATAATTCTTTTTCTTTTTCTTTCGCACTGTTTCTTTCTTTTCTTACTATGTTATTATCATCAATATCAATAACATCCTCTACTTCTAAGACTTCTATTTCGTCTTCTACCTCCGCTAGTTCTTGATCCTTTTGAATTTGTAGCACCTCACTGATTGGAATATTTACCGTATTACCAGTTGATTTTTCTTCTTTTTTTACCGGTGTTGTCATAAATAATTCTTCTGGAACTGTGCCTTTTACTGCTTTCTTTTTCTCTTGTTCTTCCCCTATTACAAATTTTTTGAAGATTTTATCAAAATTTAGGAAAGCTAGTAAAATAAATACAATTAATATTACAGCTATTAATTTTAATACAAAACTTGGTGAGATAACTAATTTTACTACTCCTACTACATCATCTGTTGTGATGGGTTCATCTTCTGTATTATTTACATCTCCTTGAGTAATAATTTGGTTTCCTATTTTCTTTACTACCCTGTGAGTAATAAATTCTCCTTGTTCTCCTTGGTAAGTAATAATATCATTTAGATCTACCTTGTCGTTCAATTTCACAATTACTACATCATTTACTTCAATTGTTCCTGACATAGATCCTGTTGCTACTACAAAATAGGTATAACCGAAAACATTGGCATAGTCTTTTTTTAAAATGTCTGTCATGATAAAGGTATATACACATAAAGCAACAAGCATACCAACAAATAAATATCCAATTGATTTTACTATATTTTTTGCTGATTTCATTTTTCCACCACGCCATCTTTATTCTTTTATAATTTATTATATCATATTACAATAAAAAAAACTATTTTTTAGAATAAAATATTCAGAAAATAGTTTTACTTTATACAATTTCATCTTCTATTTTATAATCTATTTTATTTATATCACAGATTAATTTCATTTCTTCCATAGACATATTAGAATTAATAATATTATTTACTAAGGCTACCACGTTTACTGTTTCTATTTCTGCATCTATTGTATCTACCCCGATTTCGTCCTTATCAATATTAATTCCTAGCAAAGCATACTTTTCTGAAATTACTTGTGCTATATCATAATCTAATAATACTGTAATTTTATGAAGAAATTCTGCATTAGGATTGTAGATAAATTCTATATATCGTTTTACATAATTACTTAATTCAAAATTTGGGTCTGTTTCTTTAAATTTTTCCACCATAACTTTTTCAATATATGGATAAGAACTTAGACTTACAATTAACGCATCATAAATGCTACTTCCTTCTGTTAGGTTAGACGCAATTTTGATATCTATTTCTTGTTCTTCTAATTCTTGGTATAATTTATCTAGTTTATTAATTTGTTCTTTTATTCTTACTTTTAATTCAGCTACTTTCGTAGGATTTTTTCTGGCGAAAAAACCAATACCATTTGCTTTAAGATACTCTTTATAAAGTTTTTCTCTTACTTTTTCTTCTGTTTCTGTTTCTTTTACTTTTGCATCATATTTTGTTTTTGCTTCTTCTTTTTTCTTAAAGCGGTCTATTAAATCTTTAATAATGCTTTCATAGCGATAATATTCTTTTAATATTTTTAAGTGTCTGCTAAGATTGATACTTTCTTTATCAAACACTTTTTTTTCTTCTGAGGTTAACTGTTGGTAGGTTTCTTTTATTACTAATTGATTAAAGCTTTTACTTCTTAGTGGTGCTCCTTCTGTATAGTCATCTATATTTTTACTTTTACTTAAAAATTTTTGTAAATTTTTAAACTCATCTTTTTCTAATTTATTTTCTAATTCACTTGATTGTTGTTGGTAAGTTTTTTCTAAAGTTTCTTTCGTTAAACCCTTTTCCGTTAATAAAGTTTTTGTTAATTCTTCACTCCATATTTTTAATTTATTATAATGTTTTTTTACTAATGCTATTAAATTTCTTTTAATGTGCATAATTATCTCAGGGCATTCCCAGTAAATTTCTTTAAAACATTCTTGCATTACGTCATCAAAATTTTCCTGGTTCTTATTATCGATTAACGTTTTCATATATGTCCCTGTAAAAGGACTATAGTTAAAGTCATCTATGGTTAACTCTATTTTTGCTTCTTTCATTTTATGAATAAAATCTAAAATACAAGTATTAATTACTTTTAATGAGGCTTCCGTCTTTTCTGATAATTCATAAAAAATATGAGCAAATCCCAATTTCATTTCTAATGATATCTTATCATTTACAAAAGGAATTAACTTTAATAGTTCTTGTAGATTTTGCATTTCTTGTTCATATTCTTTAGTTTTATCTTGGGGAGATGTTGTTTTTACATAATCATCTAGTTCTTGGTATGTAGTTCGTTGATACTCTTTAAATATTGTCAATTGTCTTGTAACATAAGCATTTCGTTCTTTTACTGCTTGATGATGAAATTTTTCTTTCATTTTCTTTGTTCCAATTTGGCTTTCTAGTTGGAAATTATTAATGTGATTTTCATTGACTTCTATCTCTCTTTTTATTTTTTCATAAAGTTCGTTAGTCATTACTTTCTTCCTCACTTATCATATTGCCTTCTAAGAATCGAATATGCTTTTCTATTTGCTGATATAATTCCAATATTTTTTTTGCTTTGTCCATAAACCCTCCTATATTAGAAAAGGCCTTCTTAGAAGGCCTGTTTGTTATTATTTTATCCTGCATTCTTTAACGCACTAAACTGTAAGTTGTATACTAAATCTCCACCGGATGCGTTGTTTTCACAGTCAACATCTTGTCCTTCTACCCACATGTATACTCTGATTTTTGTAATACCAGGTTGTAATGTAAATACGTTTAAATATTGTGTTGATGGAATTCCAGATGCTGGAGATGAAATGATAAATCCAGTTGAATTCATATCGGTGAAATATGTTCCATCTGTTGAATCAGCTGCAACTCCTGTTGCGATATCTGCTTTTACTCCATAGTATTGTAACAAACTTCCGCCTGTTTGTGATGTAGTAATGTGATAAGTTTGTTGGGCATTTTGAACTGCTGCTGCTGAATGAACGTCAAAGTTTGGTTCCCAAATCTTTAGTCCTGTTGAATCTGTTGCATGTAACGCTTGTGCTGTTGGAGCGTCAGTACCAGCTGCTACATTTCCTTGTGGTACAAAGGCAACACGAGCCGCATTTTCGATTGCCGTATCTGTAGCACCTGCTACTACACTTGAATTAGATGTTAATTGAATTGGCATTGTATTATTTGTTTGGAAGAATAGGTCAAATGCAATAAATTCTCCATCTGTTCCATTTGCTTCTGTTACTTGTTCCGCAGTTAATTTTAAAGCTCCTGTGTCTTCTGGATCTTCTAATTTACCTAAGAACATTTTCATAAATCCAGTATCAGGATCCACTTCTCCAGCACTAGAAACTGGATTTGTTGCATCCGCTGGAATTTGATTCGTTGCTCCTGTATATGTTCTTGATGCATTTATAATATCATCTCTTGTAATGATTGTTTTCCAGTTGATTGCATCTACTGACACCTGTAAACCACTAGATGTAGATACATTAACATCTAATTCATTAACTGTAACCGTTTGGTTTGCAGTGAACCATGTATAAGTTGATGCTGTTAAGATAACTCCTACAAACAATATCATAATTAATGATAAAAATATTTTTCTTCTTTTTTTCTTTTCTTTTTCACTTTTCATCCTTTTTCACTCCTTATTGTTTTTATGCAATGTGCTCTTCTGTGATATCCATGTGCATCTTTATTTCTCCGCCTAGAAGATTATTTTGGCATTCTGGATCATCACCCTCAATCCATATTACTATGGTAAACCGGTCCTTGCTTCCCGGTTTTAAATTTTTTCTTTGTTCCAGTACAGCAATATCATTAGATACAAATTTTTTTGTTCCAGGTTCTTTTTTCTTAGTTATACTACTCTTTTTGGCATAGACTGTAGGAGTCCCATTTCGATAAACCATAATTCTGATTGCTTCATCTACATTCTTTATTGTATCGTCGATATCAATTTCGTACCAATAGTGTACTTTTTCCTCTCCGGCATTTACAACATAGAATGTATAGGCAATATAATTATCTCCATTATGTGCTCCTGTTGCTTCTGTATCGATATTTTCCGGAAGCCATTTGATTGAAATGTTATCCATATAATCTATGGTATCCGCTGATAGTTGTCTGGTCTTAGATTTTACTTTTCCATCTTCTGATAAAAATACATTCTTCCTGTTTGACATATTTCTATCCAGAGATACCGTAAACCTTCCGCCATCGTAGACGATATACAAGAATAAATAAACAATGGATAAAAATATAATTAATAACAAGAATGCTATTTTTACTAGTTTAGAAAATATTTTTTTCTTATAGACACGTTCCGCCTCAACATTTACTGTATTAATTGCCATTTTTTATCACCACTTGTTTTCTTTTTCTAGTACATCACTATACTCCCTTTCCTACTATGTCATAATTATTGTATCTTGTTTTTTTTTAATTGACAAGAGGTATTTTATTAGTTTACATATTTTTACGTATAAAGAATTCTCTTCTTTTTTAGTAGATTCCTATTTTATTTATATTTTTAATATTTGTATTTTTTCTTTTATTTATTCTTTTTTTCATCGTTATTTCTTCTTCCTTTGTGGCAATATTATATAGTTTATTATCAATTATTGTTGTACTTATAACACCATTATTTCTTTTTAACCAGGATTTTCTCTTATTAAAATATTGTTAGGTATTAACTCTAACAACCCTAAGTGTCTATTCCTTTCCTTTGGTCTATATATTCATCTAAAGATATTTCCTCTAGAACTACTAGTTTATTTTCTTTCGCAAGTGTATCGCGCTTATTGGTTTCTCCTTTCAGTAAGTACTGTTTCTTATTTTTACAATTAATTCTTCTAGTATCATTATTCTACTGTAATCCCTTTCGTTGAAATTATAGAATAATTATTATCTTTATATTCTATTTCTATGGTTGCTACATCATCTATTTCTGCTAATTTTTCTGTTTTATTCAATATATTTTTATAGACACTTCGAAATACTCCGCCATGAGTAACAATTGCTACTGTATTTAATTTTTTACTTGTTATTGTGTCAAAGGCATCTTTTATTCTTTGGTCAAAATACTTTACATCTTCTCCTCCTTCGAAAGGGATTCCATTATAGTAGCCAAACTTTTTATATTTTTCACTGTTTAATAATAAAGAAAATATTTTCTTAGCTAATTCTTTATTTACTCCAGACAACACTCCATAAGTATTCATTTCTCTTAAATCATCGATAATTTCTACTCCACAGTGTAATTGATCATTAAAGATATTAGCTACATTTTTTGCCCTTTTATAAGGACTGGTAAATATCTTTTCGATTTTCAAATTTGTTAATTCTTTGGCATAAGCTTTTGCTGTAGTTACTCCTTTTTCTGTTAAGTCAAAGTCAGCACAGCCTCCATAGCAATCTAGAATATCATCTTCTGATTCACAATGTCTTATTAAATATATTTTCATTTTCACACCTCATTTTCTCTAATTTCTTATTTATATCTTCTATTTTGTCTGTCTTCTATAAATGACTTTAAAGTAATGTCATTTTCTTCTAGCATTGTATCTCCACCATATCGCGGTATAATAGCTGTTTTTAAGACATTGGGATTGTTTTTAATAAAGGTATCTAAGGGAATAGACATATAATTGCTATCACTAATTTTATATCCCGCTCTACCAAATAAATATTCATTCGTTAAATCACATACATTCCACTCTTCATTTATTCTATATAGCACTACATGGTGATACCAGTGGGGTAACACCATTCTTAAGAAATATGATTCTATTCCTAATCCTTTTAATTCTTCATACATTAAGGAAGCAAAATGAGTACATACTCCTCTTTTGGATATTAACAATTGTTTAGCATTCATTTGTGTTGCTGTATCTATTTCCATTTGGTTATAATTATCTGATATAATAAAATAAGCAAATTCCTGAGAAAACTTAAATTTTGTTTTATATTCCTCATATATTTTTTTAAAATAAGCATATCTTTCACTCTCTGATAAATTTTTACAATCTATTTGTGAAGAAAGGTATGGGATGTAGTCTTTGTTTTTTATTTTCTCTTTTGTGAAGTTTGCTATCCTTTGGAATAGTTCCCCTTCACTAAAAAAGGCATCTGTAGGAGTTGATGATCTAATGGGTTTTCCTTTTTTCTTTCGATTAACTTTGTAAGTCCTTTATTTCCATATAGATTTCCATTGATATCATAAAAATTATCACCATTTTCAAAATATGTATAATTATACCAAGGGAAATTTTCCTCTATATCTAGTCCTAGGGACCTATCATATTTTTTTCGCAGATTTATATCTGATAAAACGATAAATGCCTCTAAAAAATTTTCTTTTGTTTCTTCATCCATTCTATCCATATCAGATATTTCTCTACTAAAACTAGTATATATTTCATAGTCTGTTGCGTTTGTTGGAATTTCTAATAAGTCATAAAAGTTTTTGGTCATATTCTCTCCTTTCTACTATTGTTGTTACTTTTCACCATAGAATATTATTTTTTGACTATATTATCGTTTGGTCTATATGGTGGATACTTTGATTTTACTAGCTCTCCATATTTATTATATAAAGTTGGTAAATCTTCAAATAAATTTTCTGAATTAAGTTTTCCATCAACGATTAACTCTAAAATGCCAATGTATTGATTATGATATCCGAGCATAAATTTGTCATCTTCACTCAAATTCTTTTCTACCATTTCTAATTCCTCAGGTAAATCTTTTTGTTTATTTAATGACAGATGAAAAAGATATTTTGGCAAATTTCTTTCATGTCTTTTAAACCGCATTCTTGTAAATTCTACTGGACCAACATATCCACATTCCTCCACAAAACAATATGAATATAATAAATACTCGGCTAATAATTTATTTGCTTCCTCTTTCTCTTTTTTTGTTATGCTTGGTAAATATTTTTGTTTCTGGTATAACATTTCTATTCCTTTTATATTTGCGGAATATTCATGTGAAAAACAATCATGATATTCTGAATAAAACTCTTTTGTTTCTAAATCTTGTAATGCTAATGATAGTCTGGAATTAAAAACTTTCAATTCTTCTTTTAAATCCTTCTTATTATTCTTGCTTTGGTACCTCTCACAAAAAACATGATCTGTTTCATGTCCTATCATAAAGAAAATCAGTTGTGTTCCAAATTTCTTATTTTGATACATTTGATATATTTGCTCAATTGCATTTAAGTTAATTCTTACTGTACCTGCGTGAGCATAAGCAGTTGGTCCTTCTTTTTCTTTATAAAATTCAAAATGGTCCACATTGGTTCCTAGTTCTATTTTTGTCATACCACAATCGAAAATAATCATATTGAAAGTAAGTTCACGATTATTTTCAATATGTTCATTTATGATTTCATACCCGTGTCGTTTAAAACATTCTAAATACTCTGGATAATATTTCTCAAGAAGAGATAAATAGTTTTTTATTGTCATATCAAATAATTCAGGGTCACCATTCATTGTTTTTAGTAAAGTTAATATTTTGGTTTCTAAATCAATTAACTTGTTTTTATCTACTGATTCTTTTTGTAATTCATTTTCTAATTCAAAAGCAACAAAAAAGTTTTTATATTCCTTTTCTTGTCTTTCTTGGAACCATTCTTGTTTCATTAACCATTTTGAAATTTCACTAACTTTGTGGAAATATTTATTTACATATAATAATTTTTCTATTTGTTTTACAGATAATAATGGTAAAGTTGAATTAAGATAGCTTTCACATGCTTCACAAAGTTCTTTATTTATTTGTCTTATCGTTTGTAAATATATTTCGGGATCCATTTGATTGAGGCGATTTTGACAATGATATATAAGATATTTTTTCTCTTCGGTTGTATAATCAGTACTACATAACATTGTTAAAGCGTCCCACTCATTACTTGAATTAAATCTTTTTTCTAACTTTTTCTTTTTTTCTTCCTCAGTTTCCATATTTTATACACTTCCAGTTTAGTTTTTTATCCTTCTACATTTTATTTACCTCTTTTATGTTTCTCTGCCATTTGTTTCATTAAAGTTTGCCAATATTCTGACTCAAGAGCTTTTCTTCCTTCTTCTGTACCACGTACCATCTTTTGTATTAATTCCATTTCGTATAATTCGAAGGCAATTTTTTCTTCTGTTAATCCTGCTTTTCGCATATAATAGATGTTTGCTTCTTTTTTCCATTCAGAATTTATTGACTTTCCTATTTTTTCTTTTACTTGTTCGCTATTATTTTTCTTACCCGTAGAAATATCTTCTGCTAACATGAGCATTAGTTTCTCTTTATTTTCTTCAAATCCGGCAAATCTTATTACTTGGTTATTTTCTGATTCTAAGGCAACCATGTCGTTTGATAAAAGATTCGATGATAAATAACTAAAAATATCTACCCCTTCTGCCATTGCAATATAAGCTATTTCATATGGATCATTATTTCCAGCACAGCAAGCAATAGTTTTTAAACCGTTTTTCCACATTTCTCTTAGACATTTTTCTAATCCGAGGGATCCTTCGGCAAATTCCATCAATGCTTGTTCTAGCTCTTCTTTGGGAATGGTATCTAAATCAATTGGTGCAACATGATTATATTTGGTATTCTTACCTTCCTCACTGCTACTAATATACATTTTTGTCTCCTTTTTATGGTTATTATATAAAATGTAGATTTACCCGTCAATCTATATTAATTAAAACATATTCTATTAAAAAAAGATTTGTTTCCAAAAATTGTGATATACTTTTTTTGAGGTGAAGAATTATGTCAAACCGTTTTTTACAAGCCGATTATACTGCAATGGCACTTATTGAAGCAAAAAATAAAATTTTCCATGAGAATTTTATTACTTTATCTGAGTTTAATCAATTTAATCTTTCTCTACAACAAGAATTTCATAATCGTAGTTTGAATGTTGCCATTACTTCTGGTATTTCTGGCTTTTTAAGTAAAAATGATTTTACTATTATAAATGGTATTATTATGCCAAGTGATGAGTGTTCTTGTAATATTGATAGGCTTTCAACTGATATTTCTACTGTATTAAGGGATTCTGAATTTATCACTAACTTTCTTATACAACAAGAATCTGATAAGTTAAAAGTTTTAGAACAAGCACAACAAAAAAATGCTAAGCCATATATGAAAGCCAATGGTCATCCAATTTAAAGCTAAAAGCCGCATTATTCGGCTTTTAGTTAATTGTTTATACGTATTATTTTTCTTTTTTAAGAGACTTCTTCTATACTCAAATTTTCTATCAATTTAATGTTAACGCTATAGACCTCTATAGCTTTTTATAATACTTTTTTTCTTTGTTGAGAATTTTTTCCTAAGTATTCTAAAATATTTGCTTTTAGAAATGGTATATCGATAATATTTTCTATTCCGTCTATATTTTCTAAGTTATGTATCACTGAGTTAATCTCCTCATATGCTTCTTCTTCATGTAAATCAAGTATGCCTAAACTATACACTCTATTTTTATTATAATATTTTATATAAAAAGTATTACCTGTTTTATCATGTTTTGCACTATAGTAACGATATTCATTTTTATTGATATTAAGAGTTATAGCTCTTTCTTGCGTTATATTTCCTTTTTGTGTTTGTTCATCTAGTTGTATTTTGGTTCTTTCATCTATTTTTATTTTATCACCGGTAAACAAAATATTATAAATGCGATTATCAACTATTATGACATAATATGTGCCTTTATTAACTCTTTGTTTATTACTATTCCATAACACACAATTACAAAGTAATTCTAATATATGATATTCTTCACTTGATTTCATTATTTTTTCATAATATTCCATAGAAATATAATCGTTTATTTCTATTTTAGAAATCTTATTTTGAGTTGATATAGTTATAGGAGATATATTTTGTTCTACCATTCTAGTTTCAATTGTATTATTTTCTGTTCGACAATTTTGTAATTGCTTTTTCTTTGTTTTCAATTTATCAATTAATTCTTTAAACATTCATATCACTTTCTTTCCTTAAAAAGCACTTGTGAATTGCTATATATGATAACATAAAATAACTTAAAATATAAATTGTTATTTTATATATTTTGTTATGATAAAATACTTACCTTTGTAAGAATTTCCATAAAAACGAAAAACCAATCATTTCTGATTGATTCCTATATCAAAAGTTCGAATAGTTCGACTAATTTCCCAATGGTGCCTGCGGTCGGACTCGAACCGACACGTTATCGCTAAAACTGGATATTAAGTCAAGCGCGTCTACCAATTCCGCCACGCAGG
>CALVKW010000035.1 GCA_944333345.1 uncultured Bacilli bacterium
AAGAAGGAGAGGTAGCGAATTGTTCTGAGTTATATTTCAGTTCGGATCCTCATTATATTTTAATTCAATCTCCTGTAGTATACCCTGATAATTATCATATTTATGTTAAAAGAGATTATTTGGAAAATAGAAAAGAGGAAGTTGCGAAACAAAAGAAGAGATTTCTATCTCCTTTAAAAGTTTATAAGTAAATAATCGTCAAATATAATCTCTTTCGTGGAATTTCTTCTTTCTTTTTGTTATAATAATAGAAGAAGATAAAGAGGTGATTAGATGAGGGTAGTGTGTGTTGGTCATTCTACTTATGATACAACGTTACCTATGGATTTTTATCCTACGGAGAACTTAAAATATAGAATTCAAGGACATATGGAATGTGGTGGTGGCCCTGCTGCGAATGGGGCTTATTTACTTGCTAAATGGGGAATGAATACAACAATGATGACAGCCGTTGGCGATGATTATTATGGCCAGCAAGTAATACATGAGTTTGAAGATGTACATGCTTCTACGGAGTGTATTGAAGTTCATCCAGGATTTATGACTTCTAGTAGTTATATTATTGCAAATCGTTCCAATGGTAGTAGAACTATTATTACATCCAAAAGAGATCCTATTCGCAAATTAAATCATAGTGGAAATATTCAAGCTGATCTAATTTTGGTTGATGGAGAACATCCTGAAACAGCAGAAGCAGTTTTAAGAGCCAATCCTGATGCGATTAGTGTTATTGATGCTGGTAGACTTACTGATGATACAAGACGTCTTGGAAAATTGGTTAAGTATGTTGTTTGTTCTAAGACTTTTGCTGAGGAGTTTGCCGATAGAAAAATCGATGTTAATGATATGGATAGTTTAATTTATTGCTATGAGAAGTTACATGATTATTTTCAGAATACGGTAGTTATTACTTTAGAAGATAAAGGTAGTTTTACTAAAATGGAAGATTATGAGATTTTACCTACAGTAAAAGTGCAGGCAGTAGATTCTACTGGTGCTGGAGATATCTTTCATGGGGCGTTTACGTATTTTATAGGGAATGGATATTCTTTACGTGATACTATTCATTACGCTTCTATTACCTCTGCAATTTCTGTCACTAGAGTAGGCGCAAGATTTTCTATTCCAGAACTTTGGGAAGTGTTAGGGTATGATGAACTTATATAATCAATACCCTGTTTTAGATTTACATGGTTTTGATTGTGATTATGCGAGAATCATGATTAATGATTTTATTATGGACTGTTATCTGATGAAATCTGGTAAAGCTATTATTATTCATGGTATTGGTAGTGGTATTCTTAGAAAGACTACTATGGAAGTTGTAAAAAAGAATCGTTATGTTACTGATGCTAAGCTTGCTTTTTTTAATCCTGGAGAGACAATTATCACTATAAAAGAAAAGGGATGATTGTTGACTTTTTTTGACATAAGTGTTAGTATATGGTCAAATGCATTCGGTGACAGGGGGAGTCAAAATGTACAGTGAAGAGTATGAGCGTAGGGGATTTCCTTTTAAAAATTTTTTACTTAAATTAATTTTAGTAATTATCTTTGCTTTTTTACTTGCTTGGTTACTACCTAAATTTATAGAACCGAGTGTAATTACTAATAATAATGAGACTATGGTTGAACTTTCTCCATTAACTTCACAAATATTTGCTGATAACTTAGAAAGAATGAAAGAAGTGGCAATCTCTTATTATACTGATGAGCGCCTTCCTCAGGAAGTTGGAGAGTCTGATACTATGACTTTAAGTGACATGATTGGTAAGAAATTAATTGTTGCTTTAATTGATAAAAATAATAAAGCTTGTGATGTGGAAGAAAGTTATGTAAAAATCACTAAGTTAGATGAAGAATATTTATTGAAAGTAAATTTAAAAGACAGTGAAAAAGAAGATTATATTTTAGTACATTTAGGTTGCTATACCTATTGTGAATCTGATGTTTGCGAAAAAGAAACTACGGATGTTGCAATTAAAGCTAGTAAGCCTACAGCATTTGTTCCAATTAAGAGTGGGGTTTTAGATACTGTTTATGTTAATGACGATAATAATGGAGATGATACATCGAATAATCCTTCTGATGGTGGTTCTTCTACAGATATACCAGATGGAGAGTTGCCTAATCCTGGTGATGGAGATGATAGTAAGCCTGATGTGCCTGAAGAGGAAAAAGGATATCTATATGAATATCAAAAGAATCAGGGGGCTAGTTTCTCCAATTGGACGAGCTGGTCTGATTGGTCTAAGACAAGTTGTGCAACACCTGAATATAACTGTAATGATAAAGATCCAACATGTCTTAAGAAAGTACAGAGATTTAATAGAAAAGAACAGATCGGTACTTATTTAAAATCTTATGAAAAACGTAGACAAGTGTTAAGACAGACTGGTTCTTACCAACAGAAGTCTTGTTCTAAATATAATTATGTAATTATTGATAATATTACTTATGCTACTACCACTACAACAACTTATAAAGTAGTAGAACAAGTTATTACATCTAGTGGAAGCTCTAATGGTGGATGGGTATATAATGGACGCGGAAGTTATGCTAATCCGCCTAGGGATACTACAACTACACAATATAAGTTTGTAGGTGCAAATTACAGTTATTGCGAAGATACATGTACTACTTTACCAGAATATTATTATGATTCTTACGTATGGAAAGGTAATGATGGTATTTCTAAGGTTATAAGTACTACGACTACTCCAGGAAGTTCTTCTAGTAGTAGTTCTTCTACAGATTCTTCTTTGCAAGTTTCTTGTGGTGAAGTGGTTACTAAGACGGTTCCAGTTTATGGATATATTACGATTTCTGAAGTCGCAACACGTAGAGAACCATTATATGGAACCGTATGTTATCAAAGCAGTAAGACTAGAAAACTAATTGATTCTGGTAAGACCATGACTAAGTGGAGTAAATATAATGATAAAAAATTATTAAATAATGGTTGGTATTATACTGGTGCTAAAAAGCCAGCCTAGTAAAGGGGGATATTTATGAATCAAAAGAAAGTATTGAATATTATAAAATTAGCGGTTAATGATCGTGTAGGGGATATGTCTTCTAACGATACTTTGGCTAAGGATAGAAATCATATTCGTAATTTGGGGCTTGTCTTTTATGAAGATGGCACGGTTAATGTTTTAGAATATGATGACGCTATTCAATTAGCAAAACAACAGAATATTCGTATACAGCAACTACCACAAGATGCGGTTGTAAAACATTATCAGCAATTTAGAACAGTTGCTAATTATCATCCTTATAGTAAGCTCAAACAGACGAATCCGGGTGATGAGGAAGTAAGTGCGGATGGTCCATCTCCTTATGAGTATTTTGAAGACTATGAAGAGGAAGAACAAAAGAGGGGGAACTTATTTACTAGAGCCATGAGAAAACTTGGGAGAGCGGTTACTTTTCCGTTTCGTAAATATTATCAAGGTGTTTCGTGGGCATGTGATTTATATAATCGTAAAGTATTGCATCGTAATCTTATGGAAGCTCGAAAGAAAACACTTGCTAAACGTGCTAAAGCTAAAGAAGCTAGAAAGAATGCTTTTACTAAAATAAAAGAAATGTTTTCTGCTAAACAGGATGAAAATGGTAAGAAAGTCGGAGTATTTAAGAAATTTCGAAGGGCAGCTGTTGCTGTTGGGACAGCTATTGCTCTTACTATTGGTATTGGTGGAGATGGCTGGGCTAATGATACTGCTGGCACAGACGCAAATCAAGTATCTGAAACTACTTTAGATAACTTAAGTAATCTTAGTAGTGATGGATTGTTACAACTGCTTCAAAGAAATGTGTTAACTACAGAACAGGTTTTAGAATTAATTGAAGCTGGACAAATAACCAATGACCAATTTACTTCTTTTCGTTATTCATTATTATTTGATGTTACTACTAATGAAACTCAAAAACAAGAAATGCAAAAAATTGGTAACTTTTTAGATAGTTACAATGGAACATTCGCTGATTATTATCTTGAAGAAAATCATGTTGGTGTTCGTGCAGCTCTTAGATGGGAAGAAGTTAGTGCTTTAAGCTTAGCTTATAATGAGTTTAGTAAAGAAGAAATTGCTGCGATATTTAATGGATATGAAGTAAAATCTGCAGAGTTTACCGAAGCTTATAAAGAAGCAACTTTACAATTATTTGGAGCATTCGCAATGTCAGATCGTGATCATTCGATTCCTATTGAGATGCTTGTTAATGATCCAGAGGGTCAAGCTTTTGTTCAAAAATATAAAGATTTATTTTATGATGTTGTAGAAGCTACTGGTCAAGCAAAAATAGCTGCTGCTAATCGTTTTTATCAAGAGGTATTTAAAGATTATCCGATTGATTCTGAGGTTAGAGAAGTTGGAATTTCTCATGCTGAATCTCGTAACAGTCTGGAATCTTATAAATTAGCAGCTGTACCTATTATTAGTGCAGCGGAAGCTATGTTTCAAAATCTTGAAATTGACCATACTCTTTATGATAAGGCAGTTGAGTACTTTAACGATATCGGATTATGTAATTATGCTCAGGGGCAATTTGATAGAGCAGAAACAATCACTTTATCTAGTCAAGAGGATGAAAAAAATCCTACTTATCAACAATTTATGGATGCTAAAATACGTGAATTAACAGCGGAAGATATTTATTATAAAAATGACTTGTCTCGTGATTTAAGTCAATTAGATAAGTTCCAAGATAGAGTTAATTGGCATTTTAATTTGGATGCTAATGGAAATTTAGTTGTTGGTGGTACCTTAAACGAAAGTTATACTGTTAGAACTTATACTGAGTCAACTGCACAGGTTACTGGTAATGAGACTAGGATGCGTGAGGTAAGTAGAGGAGAAGCTGTTGCTGAGTTTGGTGCTGCAGAGGTTCAACGCCAAGAGGATGCTATTAACAGTGAATTCAATGATTGGAATGCTTGGCAAAAAGCAGAGGGAGAAGCTTCTGCTGAAGAGAAACGTCAACAATTACAACATGAAGCTGACGCTGCTGCTGAAGACCTTCGCCAAGAAATTGAGAATGATGCTGAAGATCTACAAGATGATATAGATGCTGCTAATAATCAGATTGGTGAGAATAACAATGATCAAAATCCAGATAATGATACTCCAATCAAAGAAGGAGATTTTGGTGGTCATGAAGTGCATTTTGGCGATGATTATTCTACTGAAGGTGTATTAAATGATAATGTTCAAGATATAACAACAAATGGTGATGGTGCTGGAAGTGAGATGCCTGATCCTAATGAAAGTGGAGATGCTTTTGATCAAGAAGCACCTGAGTATAATAATCAACCATCTGGTACTGTTGGTGGAGATAGTTCTTATGGAACTTATGAAGTTCCTATTGTTACTAATATGCCAAGTGGTGATACTATTCTTGAATATGAAGAGGGGCTATCTAATGAAGCTATTGCGGATGCTATGGTAGAAGAAATGGCAAATGCTGGTAATGGAGAATATACTTATGGAAGTGAATATGTAAGATAGGGAGGTAGCTCCCTTTTTTTGTGATGTTTTTTCATTTGGTTTTCACAATTATTTAGTATCCTTTTTTAAAGGAGGATATTATGAGAAAGATTGGAATTATAGGAGGTATGAGTTATGAATCTTCACTTCACTATTATGAAAGAATTAATGATGGAGTCAATAAGAAACTTGGTGATTTAACTTGTGCTGAAATGGTTATTTATAATGTTAACTTTCAACCTATTCGAGAAAAGATGTTAAAAGGTGATTGGGAAGGTATAAAAGATATTTTGGTAGTAATAGCTAAAAAGCTAGAAAGTATGGGTGTTGATGCTATTGCGATTGCTACTAATACGATTCATAAAGTAGCAGATGATGTTGCAAAAGAAATTTCTATTCCACTAATTCATATCGCTGATTGTGTTAGCGAAAAATGTATTCAGGATGGAAAAAAGAAAGTTGGTTTACTTGGTACTAAGTATACGATGGAAGAGGATTTTCTAAAAGACAAATTAAGAAGTAATGGACTAGAAGTTGTAATACCAAAGAATAATTTAGAAATAGAAGAGATAAATAGAATTATTTTTGATGAATTATGTAAGGGAGAAATTAAAGATAGTTCCAGAGAGTTTTATATTCAATATATTAATGAAATGATTAATGAAGATGGAATTGAGGGTGTTATTTTAGGTTGTACTGAGATAGAAATGTTAATTAAGGATGGCGATGTTTCTATTCCGTTATATGATACTACACAAGCTCATATTGATTCTTTAGTTCATTTTATTGTTGAAGAAAGATAGTAATCTTTCTTTTTTCTTTAAAAAGTGTGTTAGAATAAAAGAAGGAGGGACTTATGGCAAAAATAAAAATAATAGAAGATGATTTATCTATTGCGAATGAATTAAAGAATCTTTTAGAAAATGCTGGATATGAGGCTTTGATTACGGAAGACTTTTCTACTGTTTTAGAGCAAGTAACCTCAGGTAATTTTGATCTTATTTTATTAGATATTAACTTACCAAAGATTAATGGGGAAGTTTTGCTTCAACAAATTAGAAAAGATACGAATACTCCTATTATTATGGTAACTAGTAAAAATAGCGAAGTGGATGAAGTTTTATCTATGTCTTATGGGGCCGATGATTATATTACAAAGCCTTATAATCCTACGATTCTTTTGCTTAGAATTGGAGCTGTTTTAAAACGTAGTGGAAGAAGTGTTGAAAAACTTTCTTATCGTGAATTAGAAGTAATACCGCAGAAGGGAATCTTAGAAAGAGAGCAGGCTGAAATTATTTTAACTAAGAATGAAATGATTATTTTCTTATATTTATTACAAAATATTGGTAATATTGTGACAAGAGATGAACTAATGACAGATTTATGGAATAATGATGAGTATATTAATGATAACGCGCTAACAGTAAATATATCTAGACTTCGTTCTAAGTTAAAGGGAATCGGATATGAAAATGCTATTGAGACAAGGAAAGGGCAAGGATATATTTTACATGAGTAAGAAGAAGTATTTAAAAGATAAGTGGTTATATTTAGTT
Source organism: uncultured Bacilli bacterium (assembly GCA_944333345.1). Lineage (GTDB taxonomy): Bacteria > Bacillota_I > Bacilli_A > RF39 > UBA660 > Faecimonas. The sequence continues at coordinate 7,052 of CALVKW010000035.1, forward strand.
ATAGGAGTTTGTATTTACTTTGTTATTTTATTAATACTTTTAGCTTTTAAAGTGAATATTCAAGCAACTATTAGTATTTCTCTTATATATTTTATTGGAATATTTTTAATATTAACTGTAGAATATGTTAGAAAGGCTGCATTTTATTCTGACTTTAAAAAGAAATTAGAGGCTCTTGACCAAAAATATTTAATTGTTGAAATGTTAGAGGATCCTAATTTTTTAGAGGGTAAGATACTTGTTGATTCTTTATATGAGATAGATAAGTCTATGATAGAGAAGATTAATGAATATAAGATGCAAACCCATGATTTTAGAGAATATGTAGAATTATGGATTCATGAAGTGAAATTACCCGTTTCTTCTTTAACTTTAATGGTTCATAATCATAAAGGTGAACAAAATAAAAAATTGTTAGAACAGTTATCTAGATTAGATAAATACTTAGAACAAATTTTATATTATGTACGTAGTGAAAACGCTGAGAAGGATTATTTAATAAAAAGAGTTAACTTAGCTAAAGTTATTAGTAATGTTGCTTTAAAAAATAAAGATATTTTATTAGAAAAGAATATTGATTTTATTGTTAGTGATGTGAATGTAGTGGTACAGACTGATTCGAAATGGTTGGAGTTTATGGTTAATCAAATTATCGATAATAGTATTAAATATAGTAAAAATAAGAATGCTTATATTAAGATTGTTGCCAAAGAAGAAAAGGATAGAGTGGGACTTATTATTTATGATAATGGTATAGGAATTAGCAAAAGTGATTTACCTCGGGTATTTGATAAGACTTTTACTGGGATTAATGGAAGAAGTTTAAGTTCTAAATCTACGGGAATGGGACTTTATTTATGTAGAGAGTTATGTAATAAATTAGGTCATAAAATACAAATTGTCTCTCAAGAAGGAGAATATACGAAAGTTACTATTTTTATATACAAAAATAATTTTTATCATTTAGAAGATGACTAGAGGAGTGGGGTTATGGAGAAATTGGATTTACGTTATTATTTATTTCACGCTATTGAACATGTTTCGATGAAATCAGGGGAAAATAGTTATGATCACCTAGATTGTTTTTTACAAACGGGATATATTTATCCAGGGAGAGAAGTTCAGGAACATCTTCCTTTAGAGTATCGTGATAGGCATTATGGTAGTATGAGTTCTCATGTTTATTTTGCTTTAATAGAGAATCACTTGCTCCCTCCTTCTATTACTAATAGATTTGGAGAGTTTTCGGCTTTTAGTGAAGAAATTATAGGAAATTTGGCATTTATGTTTGATGAGAGTATTCTTCATGGACAAAAAATAGTTTTTCTTCCTAGCTTGCTTAGTAATGAAGTTCTACTTTCTTCTAAAGTTCCCATTTCTATGGCTCAAGCTCTTTATTTTCCTTATGAGTTTCCTTTTGATTTAGTAGAACACTACCAAAAAAATATAATGGAAGAAAGTTCCTTTTTTGGAGATGAGTTTACATCTATAAACGAAAAGTTAAGACAACAAATTTCTTTGATTTTAGATGATCCTGTTTCTTGCTTGGATACATTGTATCAACCTATAGATGAAATAAGAACTCTTCTTTTACAATATCAGTATAATATTCCTATTGTTAGTGAGTGCGGACGAGTGCTGAATAAAGAAGAAGAAACTAAATATTTTGTGAAGCATTATGAGGAAGTTAAGTCATTAATAAAAAATTAATTTTCCTCGGTAAAAATTGCTCCTGCCAAAAATCTTCCGTTTTTGGAGATATCCCCATTTTTATATGCACAGTGAGAATAGAACTCTTTGTTTTCTTTGGTGTCTAGTGGCGATATATTTATATTTTCATTTTTTATTCCTTCTTCTATTAGTTGATTTTTTATTGCCTCTCTTAAATCGATATAATAATTATCTTTTTCTTTTATAATACTATTTCTCCAAGCGGTTTTATTGGTTGCAAAAGGGGGATATTTGTCGTATTTATAACTTGTCTTTGCTATACAAGGAGTTATATAGGCTTTGATTTTGGAAGGAGATATGCCACTTTCTTTTACTAATGTTTTTATCATTTGTTTTGGTAAAAATCTATTGATATATTCTCCTCCACAATGAGCTATGGCTAGCATCTGTGGCTCTTTTTTAATTGCTACTAATATCAACATTGGACAGTCTGCTACTTTGTCACACACAAAAACATTTTTGATGTTTTATCCATGATTAAAAAGTCTGTATGAAAGACTTTTTCTCCTTTGAAATATTCTTTTATATTTTCCTTAGTTAATATTTCATAGCTTCCATCTTTATAATTAAATGTTTCGTCTTGGTTTTCATAGATGGTTTTTTGTACAGGTATTATTATTTTTGCTTCTTTAAGATTATTTTTTATTAAGAATTTTTCCTTGTTTTCTTCAAAAAGATTTTCTCTTTCTTTTTTTGTTAATGTAGGGTTAAATATTTCATCACTTGACATTATTTTATCTTCTCGTTTTGAATATATGATTTTTAGTTGCATAGTATCACCGCTTACTTAGTATAACAAGTTTTATTCAAAGTAAAAGATTATGGTTGTATGGTGGTAAAAAATTGGGTGATTAATGGTATGATAAAAGAAATGTTACGAAATTGTAATGTACTGTAAGATTAAATTTGCGACATTTATCATAAGTTACTTTATAATTGGTATCAAGAAAGGAGAGAGAGTAATGTCTCAAATATTGAAAATTACAAATATTGAAAAATATTATGGCAACAGATCAAATTTGACAAAAGCAATCGATGGAATTTCTTTTGATGTAGAAGAAGGAGAATTTGTTGCGATTATGGGTGCTAGTGGAAGTGGTAAAACAACACTTCTAAATTGTATCTCAACTATTGATAGAGTAACTTCTGGTCATATTTTTGTAGCAGGAGAAGATATTACAAAACTAAAGGGGAATAAATTAAATAAATATAGAAGTCATGAATTGGGGGTTATTTTCCAAGATTTTAACCTCCTAGATACCTTAACTGCTTATGAAAATATTGCGTTAGCCTTATCTATTCAAAATACGAAAGTAGGAGAAATAAGTAAAAGGGTAAATGAAGTGGCTAGAAAGTTAGATATTCAAGATGTGTTACAAAAATATCCTTATCAGATGAGTGGAGGACAAAAACAAAGAGTTGCTTCTGCACGAGCAATTATTACGAACCCTAAACTTGTTCTTGCCGATGAGCCAACGGGAGCTTTGGATTCTAAATCATCTAAAATGTTACTAGAAAGTTTTCATTATTTGAACACGGAGTTTAAAACAACGATTCTTATGGTAACTCATGATGCTTTTACTGCTAGTTATGCATCTCGTGTTATCTTTATTAAAGATGGTAAGATATTTAATGAAATAAGAAAAGGTGATCAGGGAAGAAAAGAATTCTTTGATAAAATTATTGATGTTGTTACACTACTTGGAGGGGATTTAAATGATGCTTTGTAAATTATCCCTAAAAAACATCAAAAAAAGTTTTAAAGACTATACCATATATTTTTTTACACTTATCTTAGGAGTTGCGATTTTCTATGTGTTTAATGCGATAGATAGTCAAACCGTCCTATTACAAACAAAACAATCTACTTACGATATTATTGAACTTATGACTCAGACTTTATCTGCTGTTAGTGTATTTGTTTCCTTTATTTTAGGTTTTTTAATTATTTATGCATCCCGGTTTTTGATTAAAAGAAGAAATAAAGAATTTGCTATTTACATGACATTGGGTATGAGTAAGAGAAAAATATCTACCATTTTATTTATAGAGACGATTGCGATAGGAATTCTTTCTTTAGGAATTGGTCTTGGTGTTGGAATTATCCTTTCTCAACTAATGAGTTTACTTGTTGCGAATATGTTTGAAGCCGATATGACGAACTTTGCTTTTACTTTTTCAAAATCTGCTTTAGTTAAAACGATTATTTATTTTGGTATTATGTATTTATTAGTTATGATTTTTAATACTATTCAAGTAAGTCGTTGTAAATTAATTGATTTAATTAATTCTAGTAAGAAATCAGAAAAGGTAAAGATAAAAAATCCTGTTCTTTGTACCATAGTGTTTTTGATGGCATCTGTAATACTTGGTTATTGTTATTACAGGGTAAGTGTTCCAGATGGTGCTAGTACCTTAACTGTTGATCAAATTGGAATTATTATTGGGCTTGGCTCTCTTTCTACTTTCTTAATATTTTGGTCTTTATCTGGACTAATTTTAAGAATTGTTCAGTCTATCCATAAAGTTTATTATAAAGGTTTAAATAGTTTTATTTTAAGGCAGATAAGTAGTAAGATTAATACCACTGTGTTTTCTATGACAGTTATTTGTCTTATGTTATTTGTAACAATTTGCGTACTTTCTAGTTCTTTATCTATTAAAAATTCTATGACAGCAAATTTACAGGAATTAGCTCCTGCAGATATTGAACTTACTAAAAAGAGAAACATACCAAAAGAATTACAGAAAGAATATGGATATACTGATGGTCAGATTGAATCTAGTTATAAAACAATTTCTGAAACATTAAAAGAACTAAAGATTGATGAAGATAAATATTTAAAAGACCAAGCGACTATTCATGTTTATACAGATTCTACCGTAACTTATGAGGCTACTATGGGAGAAAATATTACTTCTATGAAGGCGCGTTATCCTTATTTAGATTATACTTCTCCTGAAATTATTGTGAAACTAAGTGAATATAATCAGGTTGCTGAAATGTTTGGTAATGAAACCTTTACTTTAGAAGATGATCAATATATGATTATTGGTGATTATGAAAGTATGGTTATGCTTCGAAATGAAGCTTTGGAATTAGGGACACCTTTAACTATTTTTGGTAAAACATTGACACCTAAATATAGTGAGGTGAAACATGGGTTTATCGAAATGTCTAGTAATCATATTACAGACGGTATTATCGTAGTACCGGATAGTGTGGTTACTGTTTCTGATGATTCTCCTCAAATAGAATATGAGTATATGGTTGCGAATTATAGGGCAAATGATGATAAGACTCGTGAAGAAATAGAAGAAGTGTTTGCTAATCCAGAACTTAATGATTTATATCCTGATGTTACTTTGGATGGAATAACTAAAATATCAATCTATGATGCTAGTGTTGGACTTGGAGCTATGATTACTTTTATTGGTCTTTATTTGGGAATTATTTTCTTAATATCTAGTGCAGCAATTCTTGCTTTAAAAGAATTATCAGAGAGTGTAGATAATTATACTAGATATAATATGTTAAGAAGAATTGGAGCAACCGAAAAACAACTGAATAAAGCGTTATTTAAACAAATCGCAATATTTTTCTTATTCCCATTAGCACTTGCGATTATTCATTCTATTTTTGGAATTAAGTTTTGTATTTTCTTATTAGAAACTTTTGGTAAGGAACAGATGTTAGCTAGTGTTTCTATGACTATGATTTTCTTAATTCTAATTTATGGAGGATATTTCTTAATTACTTATTACTGTAGTAAAAATATTATTAAGGAAAAAAGAGTATGATATTCGAGTTAAATTTTCAAGAATTTATAAATAATCCTGTTGTTATGATCTCACCACTCATTGGTCTTGCACTTTTATTTATCATTCTTGCAATTTTTAAAGGGAGGAAAAGGGGTTAGGTAACTAATCCCTTTCTTATGGACTATTTATTAGCTATTAAGACTGCAGTAATACTATTTCCTATTTTAGCATTTTTCATAACAGGACCATATATTTTATATCAATATCATAAGTTTGCTTCTATTCATCCATTGAAAACCATCATTATTTATAGTTTTGTTTTTTACTTATTGTGTGCATATTTTTTAGTTATTTTACCATTACCTACTATCGATAGTGTGATGGAAAATCCTGATTGGATGATACAACCAATTCCTTTTCATTTTGTTTTAGACTTTATAAAAGAGACACCACTTGTTTTATCAGAACCAATTACTTATATTAAGACTATTTTTCATCCTTCTTTTTATGTAGTATCTTTTAATATTCTACTTTTTGTTCCCTTGGGAATGTTTTTAAGATATTATAAGGGTTAAAAAAAAAAAAAAATTATTA
>CALVKW010000036.1 GCA_944333345.1 uncultured Bacilli bacterium
AGATTCTTAGTACTACTTTTAGAACAAACAAAAGGAGTACTTCCTCTATGGCTATCACCAGTACAAGTAAATATCATACCAGTAAATATAAAATATCACGATGAATATTGTAAAAAGTTAAAAGAAAAGTTATTAGAAAAAGATATTAGAGTAGAATATGATGATAGTGAAGAAAGCATGAATAAAAAAATTAGACAAAGTAACATTATGAAAAATCCATATACAGTAATTATTGGTGATAAGGAACGAGACAATAATTTAATTAGTTATCGTAAATATGGTAGCGAAGAAACAAATTCAATGGATATAAAAGAATTTATTAATAAAATAAAAGAAGTGATGAAAGAAAGATGAATAGGAATAAATACATAATAGAAAATGTAAATTCAGAAAATATAGAATATTATGCCAAAGTAAATGCCCTAGCTTGGATACAATCGTATAAAGGAATAGTTAATGACGAATTTTTAGAATTAATAAATACAGAAGAGGAAATACAAAAAGCAATTACAAATCTAAAAAATAATCTACATGATAATAGTAAAAGATTTCTACTAAAAGTAGATAATCAATATGTTGGAATTTTAAGAATCCGAAAAACAAAATATGATAAATACTCTGATTATGGTGAATTGGGAGCATTATATTTACTAGATAGTGCAAAAGGAAAAGGACTAGGTAAAATTCTTTTTAGAAAAGCTATAGAAGAATTAAATCAGTTAGGATATCAAAAAATGATTATTGGTTGCTTAACAAAAAATCCCGCAAATGAATTTTATAAACATTTAGGAGGAAAATTAATAGACACTTCACCTCTTACATTACCAAATGGACAAAAATTAGTAGAAAACCTATACTCTTATAACATAACAAATGCTTGTAATTAACTTCATAAGTTAATATAATAAAATTAAATAATAAAAAAGGAGAGAGAGTATGTACAAAATTAATAATTTTACTAACAATAATGACATCAAAATATTAAGTCAAATGGGACCATTTACAGTAATCGAATATTTAAGAGATTTAAGTGTAACACCAATGACAGCACAAACAAGCTATTTTAGTAATTTAATGAATGTTAGAAAAAGACAAGTAATTTGCAATCTTGCAGCATCACCAATAACAGTTCAAGCAGGTGCAATGCAATGGATGATTGGAGATGCCAATGCCACTACTGGTATTAAAGGTGTAGGAGACCTATTCAGCAAAGCTGTAAGAGGAAAAGTAACTGGAGAATCAGCAATCAAACCAGAATACACAGGAACTGGACAAATAGTATTAGAGCCAACATACAAACATATCATTCTATTAAACCTAGAAAATTGGAATGGTTCTATCGTACTAGATGATGGTCTATTCTTAGCTTGCGAATCAAAACTACAACAAAAAGCTGTAATGCGAACTAACATATCTTCAGCCGTTGCTGGTAATGAAGGATTATTCAATCTTGGAATTCAAGGACAAGGAGTTTTATGTATCGAATCACCATGCCCACAAGAAGAGTTAATTGAAATAGTGTTAGAAAATGATGTATTAAAAATTGATGGAAACATGGCTATCGCTTGGAGTGGAAGCCTAGAATTCACAGTAGAAAGATCAGGGAAAAGCTTAGTAGGATCTGCAGCCTCTGGAGAAGGATTAGTAAATGTTTATCGTGGAACTGGTAAAGTTTTATTAGCACCAGTAGATAGATTAGCCAAATAATAAGAGCTCATAAAGTTCTTTTGCACAATAAAAATCTCTCCATTTCTTTTTATTTTATCATGGAAAGATTTCTATTTACACAGATTTATTTACAGACTTATTTATACAGATTCTGATGTTTTCAATTATAATTTTTTATATTTCTTAACGCCTCACGTTTCATATCTCTTTCTTTAATAGAATCTCTTTTATCATAATCTTTTTTACCACGACAGACACCTAAAGAGACTTTCAATATATTGTCTTTAAAATAAAGTTTGATAGGAATTAAAGTAAGACCTTTCAATTGAATAGCATCTTCCAATTTCTTTATTTCTTTCTTATGAAGCAAAAGTTTTCTACTACGATTTTCTTCATGATTAAAAATATTCCCTTCTTTATAAGGTGCAACATACATATTTAAAAGATATACTTCATGATTACGAATAATGCCATAACAGTCTTTAATATTACAATTGCCACTACGAATAGACTTAATCTCAGTTCCAGTTAAAACAATACCAGCTTCATAAGTTTCCTCAATAAAATAATCATGTTTTGCTTTTCTATTTAATATTTCCATCTAATCAACTCCTACTAAGTCCCCAAGTAAGTTCAGGATAATATGAACTTACTATTTTTTTATATTTATCATAATAATCCATATAACTAGAAAGAATAGAATCATTTAATTGTGAATATGGATACACTTTAAAATTTCTTTTTCTTCCATATTCGGAATCTGTATAAATAAGATCTGCCCTAGGATTATCAACTGTAACACTAACAGAATCTTCCTTAACCACTTTATTTATTGTAACCTCCATCATCAAACCTGTCAATCTCTCTATTCCTACCTGATCAGAGATAAAGTTTCCCAAAGAATAAATAACCAGTGTTTTCCCATCATTAAGATACTGAATTGGTTCAACAACATGAGGATGAGTGCCAATAATTAACTGTACTCCAAGAGAAGATAAATATTTAGCAATCTCTTCTTGCTCTGTAGAAACACTCATAGAATACTCATTTCCCCAATGCATCGCAACAATAATAACATCTACTTGATTTTTAACTTTTTCTATATCATTTTTTACCTTTTCTGGAGAATAAACATTATTTAAATAATCTTTCCCTTCTGGAGTTTCAAGTCCGTTTGTCCAAGTAGTATAAGAAAAGAAAGCATATTTTATACCATTGCATACATAAACTCTAACCTTATCACGTTCTTCTTGGGATATACGTTGACCATCCCATATAACATTATTCTGTTTAGACCAATAATTAACAGAATGCTGAACGCCAGCCTCCCCCATATCCATCGTATGATTAGTAGCTAGTGATACAAGATTAAATCCAGCATCAATAAAAGCATCACCAACTTCATCTGGAGAATTAAACCTAGGATAATTAGAATAACCAAGATCTGCACCACCTAGAATAGTCTCCTGATTATAATATGCTAAATCATACTTAGAAGAAATAGGTTTAATATATTCTAGCATAGGCTTAAAATCATAAGTACCGTTAGACAATTCAGCATCTTCATAAATAGCACTATGAATCAAAGCATCACCAACCATTAATAATTGAAAACTATATTTCTGTGGATAAACATTTTCCTCTTTTAAAGTTGCTGTATCTACATTATCATAATCAAAATAAAAGCTAGAAGACGCAAAATAAGTAGCCACACACAATATTAATAAACTAATAACAAATAAAATTTTACTACTTATTTTTCTTCTAACTTTTTTCTTTACCACACTATATCTTCCTAACTACCTCAAAATCAATAGTCTTTTCTTCTTTTGAAGCTCTAACTACTTTTACTAATATTCTCTCACCTATAGTATATTTTACATGACTTCTTTCACCAGTTAATGTCATATGTTCTTCATCATAATGGAAGAAATCTTTCATATCGCGAAGAGGCGCCAATCCTTCAATTAAATTATCAAGCTCTACAAACATACCGAAACTAGTAACTGACGATATCATACCTTCAAATTCTTCTCCAATATGATCCTCCATATATTCTGCCATCTTCATATCTTCTACTTCTCTTTCACAATCAACACTAGCACGTTCACGATTAGAAGAATGTTCAGATATATATACTAATTTTTCTTCCCATTTACGAACAGTCCCCATATCTAGCTGTTTATTAAACAAATACGTTCTAAGCAAACGATGAACTGTGGTATCCGGATATCTTCGAATTGGCGAAGTAAAATGTGTATAGCATTGACTAGCCAAACCATAATGCCCTAAATTTTCAGGACGATACACAGCCTTTTGCATACTTCTCAAAAGTAAACTAGATAATATTTTAAATTCAGGTTTATCCTCTAAAAATTTAATTATTCTTTGTACTGTCTTAGGACTAGTATCTTTCAAATCACCAGGAACTTGATATCCAAGACTACTAACAAAACCTAGGTAACTACGAAGTTTTTCTTCTTTAGGAACTTCATGTACACGATAAATAAATGGTAACGACATAAAATAAATATGAGTCGCAACACATTCATTAGCAGCAATCATAAAATCTTCAATCAATTTTTCACCTGTACCACGATCTCTAAGAACAACTTGCGTTGGTCTGCAATTTTCATCAACTAATATTTTAGCTTCATCCACCTCAAAGTCAATATATCCTCGTTTTACTTTCATTTTCCGTAATATTTTAGCAAGCTCAGCCATAGTACGCAAAGACTTTTCAAACGGTTCATATCCCTCTGGAACAACATTATCCTCTAATATACTATTGACTTTTTTATACGTCATTTGAATACGAGAACGAATAACACTTGGAAAAATTTCATAATCTAATTGTTTTCCCTCATTATCAAACTCCATAACACAAGAAATTGCTAATCGATCCACATTAGGATTTAAAGAACAAATACCATTAGAAAGTTCATGAGGAAGCATAGGGATAACTCTATCAACTAAATAAACACTAGTACCTCTCTCCATCGCTTCATTATCTAAAGGACTTCCTTCTTTTACATAATAACTAACATCAGCAATATGAACTCCTAATTTATAATGACCATTATTCATAATCTCAATAGAAATAGCATCATCAATATCTTTCGTATCATCGCCATCAATTGTAAATATTTCCATATTACGTAAATCACGTCGACCGATTAAATCAATATCTCTAACTTCCATAGGAAGACTTTTTACTTCTTCTTTAACATCTACCGGAAATTCAGTATTAATATTATACTTATAAACAATAGATAAAATATCTACTCCAGGATCATTTTTATGCCCAATAATTTCAACAACTTTACCAGAATATTTTAAATTCTTATTAAGCTTTTTAGTTAATTCAACAACAACTTTATGACCATCAACAGCATTTAAAGAATCCTCTTTTGCAACCTGAATATTTAATTTAATTTTAGAATCATCTAAAGTAATATGTCCCATACCCTTTTTATCAAAGTTAATTTCACCAATATAACGTTCTACTTGTCTTTTCAAAACTCTTAGTATGCGTCCTTCTAAGCGATCAAGATTCATCTTACTAGTAATTTCGACTAAAACAACATCATCATGAATAGCCCCATTCATATTTTCAGGAGCAACATAAACATCATCTTCCATATTTTCAATTTCAACAAACCCAAAACCTTTTTTATTAGCTCTTAAAGTACCTTTCCGTAAATGACTATCTTCAAGCATCATATAACGATCTTTATTAGAGCAATAAATAATAACTTCCTCTTCCATTTTACGAAGTTCTTCACTTAGTTCTTTTACTTCTTCAACAGTATGTAAATCTAAAGTATCTTGTAACTCATAAATAGTAAGTGCCTTATCACTATTTTTTAACACATTAATTATATCATCTCTCATTAGTATCACCTTCTATTTTTATTATATCGTATTTTATCTCATATAACTAGATTAAATTTAAGTATAAAAAAAAGCTCTTTACAGAGCCACAGATTCTATAAAAACATAGAAACTAAACAAATTCCAAAAAACGCCAATCCTAAAATCAAAGTAAGACGACTTATAAAAAGCTCAGAACCTCTTTCTTTACGATGCGCAAATAATTCAGAAGTACTTCCTGAAATAATTTGAGCTGCACCTTCAGCCTTATTACTTTGTAAAAGTACAATTACAATTAGTAAAATTGATATAATTAAGAGCGCTGTTTCCATCGCACACCTCCGTTAACAATACAAATATAATAACATAGATTTAAAAAGATTGCAACTAACAACCATATAACATCACTACTTAACAGTATTTTATTTTGATTATTATCATTTATCTTGCTATTTATGAAAAACTATTATATAGTAAAAAAAAGGAGGTATATATGAAGTCGAGAGTATTAATTGGATCATTAGCTATTTCATTATTATTGTTAACTGGATGTGGAAATACAAAAACTTTAGTATGTACACAAACACAAGACGAAAATGGCATGTCCATGACAACGGAAATGAATGTTACATTCAAAAACGACGAAGCAAGTGAATTTACAATGACCGCTGATATGGAAGTAGAAGATACTTACAAAGATTATATGGACCAATTTAAAAGTATTATGGAAGAGTCATTTTCTAGTTTTAAAGAAAATGGAATGGATGTAACAATCGATAGTAAAGATACAACAGTTACAGCTACCATAAGTGCTAACTTTGATGAAATGACAGAAGATGAAAAAGAAGAAATTGGATTCACATCTTCAGATAACAGTTACGATTCTGTAAAACAAAGTCTAGAAGATTCTGGTTTTACTTGTGAATAAAAAAATCTCTATTAAATGATGTGAACCCTGTTTGGTAGACATCATAAAAAAATCAGGTTTAAAAAATCAAGGGCGACCGAAGTGAGTTCATCTAGACCCTTGATTTTTATTATGTAATTATAATATTTATTCAAATAAAGTTAGTCTTTATTTGTTATTTTTAGGATGTTTATTCTTCTTACTAACTTTTTTCCTTTAATTCTAGTTGTATTATAAAATTTTATCCACTCTTCAACTAATTCTATGTAATTTTCTAAAGATGTGATATGATTATTGTACAAAGTTTCTTTTTTAAGGAGAGAGTACCAGCACTCTATCAGTGAATCATCTATTGGCGTGCCTTTTCTAGCCATAGATATTTGTATTCCATTAGACTCACAGATAGCTTTGTATTCATAAGATGTATATTGGAATCCTTGATCACTATGCAAGATTAATCCATGTACATCTTTTCTTTTTGATATAGCTTTATTTAAAGTGTCTATAACAAGTTTGTTATCATTATGTTTGGATATTTTATAAGCGACAACTTTTCTATCATATAAATCAATTATTGTAGATAAATAAGCTCTAGCTCCGTTAAATATTAGGTAAGTTACACCAGTATCCCATACTTTATTTGGTTTATCAGTGTTAAAGTTACGTTTTAACAAATCAGGTTTGACATTATCTTCTATCCTCTCCTTTTTATTCTTTTTCTTTGCTCTTCTAATGTAATTGGGCATTAAATTATATTTTTCATTATTCTTAAAACCTTCTTTCCATTCATTACAATCCCATATTTTCTTTTTAAGCCTTCCACAATTCTACGATAACCGTATGTACCTTTAGAATCATCAAATATTTCTTTAATAACTAAATAATCATAATAATCAGGGTCTTCCTTATTTTTGTATTTGTAATAAGATTTTGGACTTATTTCTAATATGGCACACATGTTATATAACTTATATTTATCTCTATATAAATTAATAAAAGTTATTTTCTCTCTCGTTGTACCTTGAGGAAGGCCCAGTATTTTTTTAGTATTTCATATCTTTCTTTATAGTCTTCTTTTGTTAAATCTTTTTCTTTCGGTCGACCACTGCCAATACATCCATTAGGATACAATTCAGGATGATTTACAAATTTTCTTTTCCAAGTTTTAACTGTATGTAAAGGAATATTATTTTCGTTAGACAATCTTGCAACAGGTATTCCTTCTTTAAGTTCATTTACAATTCCTTGAATAAAAGTATTATCATATTTAGCAAATCTTTGCCCTTTTTTAGCCATAATAAATACACCTCCTTTCGGAAGTGTTTATATCATAACCATTAAATTAGGTTTTTTCTACTGTCTACTCTATGGGGTGCATTTCAAAAATAGAGATTTTTTTATGAATGAATAATAGAATTTATAATTTTATTACTTTGTATTTCTATAACTTCATTATTCTCTCGCTCTTTATACTCTACTATTCCTTCACTTGCCTTTCTACCAACGGTAATTCTAACAGGAATACCTATTAAATCCATATCCTTAAATTTCACACCAACCCGTAAATCTCTATTATCTAATAAAACAGAGATTCCATTACCATGCAATTCTTCATAGATTTTTTCTGCTAAAGAAACTTGTTCTTGATCCTTCATATTAACAATAACAATAGAAACATCGTAAGGAGAAAGTTCTTTGGTAAAAATTATTCCATTATCATCATGATGTTGCTCTACATAAGCAGCTAAAATCCTAGCAACTCCAATACCATAACACCCCATCACAACTGGTCTTAATTGATTATTTTCATCAGCGTAATATAAACCTAAAGCCTCAGAATATTTAGTACCAAGTTTAAAAGTATTTCCCACTTCTATTCCTTTTTTAAAATGAAGATTGCCACCACAATGAGGACAAGAATCACTTTCACAAATATTTCTAATATCAGCAACCATATCATAACTAAAATCTCTTAAGTTTACATGAATATAATGATAATCAGTCTTATTAGCACCCACTAAAAAGTTCTTCATAGATAACACTTCATAATCAATAACAACAGGAATATCTAAATCAATAGGTCCAGCAAAACCAACTTTAGCATGAGTAATTGCCTCATCCTCCTCAGGAGTAGCCATAATTACTTCTTGAGTTTTAAATAATTTCATAATTTTTGTCTCATTTAGTTCTCTATCTCCACGAATTAAAAATGCATAAAATTTATCATCTACTTTATATATCAATGTTTTAACTGTAGAATCTGGAGATATCTCATATTGATTATATAAATCTTGAATAGTACCAACATTAGGAGTATATAACAATTCTTTTTCCACTTCTACTTCTTCATTCAAAATATCCTTAGTTGGACATTCACAAACTTCAATATTTGTTGCGTAACCGCAGTTATCACAAATAACTAAAGTATCTTCCCCAATATCACAAATTGCTTGAAATTCTCCAGACAAACTTCCCCCCCCATAGCCCCAGTATCAGCACGAACCACTTTGTAATCCAACCCAATTCTCTTAAAAATCTTATGATAAGCATGAAACATATCTTGATAAGATTTAGAAAGACTATCTTCATCTTTATCAAAAGTATAAGCATCTTTCATAATAAACTCTCTTGTACGAATAAGACCATATCGACTTCTTGGTTCATCTCTATATTTATTAGCAATCTGGTATAAACTAAGTGGCATATCTTTATGTGATTGAATTACATCCTTCGCTACTTCAACAAACATTTCTTCATGTGTTGGCCCCAAAACATATCGTCTACCATAACGATCAGATAAATGAAACATATCATCTCCAAAAGCATCTACTCTACCACTTTTTGCATAAACATCTTCAGGAAGAATATTAGGCATAACAAGTTCATTAGAAGAAATTGCATTCATTTCTTCTCTAATAACATTTTGAATTTTTTGAAGAACCTTAAATCCCATAGGTAAAAAAGTATAAATTCCACTAGCTACCTTTTTAATCATTCCAGCACGTACTAATAAATTAGCACTAACTGATTCTTCATCTTTCACCTCTTCTTTTTGCGTATAAAAATAATTCCCACTTAATTTCATAATATTCCTCCTAAGAAAAGAACAATAATTTTTTCAAAGCTAATATTGAATTCCCCAAACCACTTTATGTTGAGCATCACGCCCACAAACAACGCATTTATCAGTTGGACTTTCACCTTCTAAAATACACCTAGATTTTAATCCTCCGACCTCTTTCAACGACTCTTCACATTTCTGATCTCCACACCAATCAGCTATAATAAAACCTGGATGATTTTCAATAATATCTCTCATTTCATCTACATTATGAGCCTCATAAGTCATCTTATCCCGTCTTTCTTTAGCTCTATCATAAAGACTATTTTGAATATTATTCATCAAATTTTTAACATAATCAACAATATTAATATCTAACGAAACCTCCATCTTCTCTTGTGTGTCTCGTCTAACAACAGTATATATACCTTTTCCTAAATCTCTCTCTCCAATTTCAATTCGAACAGGAACACCATTAACTTCTGCCTCCTTAAATTTAAAGCCTGGAGATTTATTTGAATCATCTATATATACAGAAATATGATTATCCTTTAAAGCTTGATAAACTTCTTTAACTTTATCTTCCACATTACCAATCGGAACAATAACTACTTGCTGCGGAGCTATTTTAGGTGGCAATATTAATCCAAAATCATCACTATGCACCATAATTAAAGCTCCAATCATTCTAGTAGTAACACCCCAAGATGTTTGATACGCATATTCAAGTTTATTATCTTTATTTGTAAAACTAATATCATATGCTTTCGCAAACTTTTGACCAAAATAGTGACTTGTTCCTGATTGTAATGCAACACCATTATACATAAGTGCCTCAACCGTTAAAGAATATTCTGCTCCTGCAAATTTTTCCTTTTCTGTCTTTTTACCAGTAATAACCGGAATTGCTAAATATTCTTCAAAAAATTTCTTATAAATATTTAACATCAATCTAGTTTCAGCTTCAGCCTCCTCCTGTGTAGCATGAACAGTATGTCCTTCTTGCCATAAAAATTCTCTACTTCTTAAAAATGGTCTTGTAGTCTTTTCCCATCTCATAACACTACACCATTGATTATATTTCATCGGTAAATCTCTATAAGATTTAACAACACTACTATAATAATCACTAAATAAAGTTTCACTAGTCGGTCTAACACAGAGTCTTTCTTCCAATTCCTTGGAACCACCATGTGTTACCCAAGCAACTTCAGGTGCAAACCCGTTAATCAATTCTCCTTCTTTTTGTAAAAGACTTTCAGGTATTAATAACGGCATATAAACATTACGGTGACCAGTTTCTTTAAACATACCATCCAAGACAGATTGCATCTTTTCCCATAACGCATATCCATTAGGTTCAATTACCATGCATCCTTTTACATTAGAATAATCACAAAGCTTCGCAGCCTTTACTACATCAGTATACCACTTTGCAAAATCTACATCTCTACTAGTTATAGCATCATTTTTCATAAAATCCCTCCTAATAAAAAAGATGATACCAAAGGAGTGCTTATGCACGGTACCATCCTTTATTACTTAATTATTTAACGATGTAAGAAACACCGGAAGTAAAACTTCACCAGAAAGGTAGGAATATAACTAGATTATAATTGGGTTCACACTATCCCCAAATCACTGATATAAGAGCTAATTATATCATGGTCTTTCTTTTGGTTTTAACAGATAAACTTAAAATAAACTATTTTAATAAAAAAGTCAATATTTACAACCTATTATTTCACTTTTTGATATGAAAAATGATTTTCTTTAATAAAATTTTCATAAGTAGTATCAGAAACATTAGAAGAAAATAAAATAGGCTGTAATAACGGAAATCGATTTAGTAAAGACCGAGATACTTCATCATATAAAGAAACATCATATCCATCACAATAATAGTTAACAGAAGAAACAATATTAGCATATATAACTTGTTCCTTTTCAAAAAGAACATTCATATCTACTCCATAATGATTACTTAAAAACTCCATATATTTCAAATTAGAATCCCAAAAAGCCTGAGAAAAATCGGAATCAAAAATATAGCGATAGCTACCATCATCTAACTTTTCAGATTCATACGCTCTATCTAATACAATAAGTTTTACAGTATAAAATAAAGCCAAATTTTCTTCCCACGAAAAATCACTATGACTTTCTGTATATTCTACCATATTAGAAAGAACTTTATTAAAAATATCATTTCTATATGCATAACCAATTGCTTTTCTACTCTCATTACTACTAATAACATCTTTATCATAATAATCAAAAAGAAACGAAGTTCTACCATAAGAAGAATCAATGGCATATAAAATATGATAAAAATCCAAATAATCGTCTTCTGTTTCTAATCCAAAAAAATTATAAAGTTTTTCTAAATCAGCATCATAAATAGCATTATAATAATCAGAAATAGCAACATCTTCTTGAAATAAAGAAAGTAACCATAATAAAGACTCTGATGCTCTCTCAGAAAGATAAGCATAATCATAAGTTGTTTTACCCGCACACTCTTCAGCTTCGTCTAAATTATATAATTCCGACTCCGCAGAAGACTCTGTAAGAAAAGTAACAAAGGGACTATTATAATCAACAGATTGGTATTGTTGAAAAGAATCAATCCTACAAGAACAAGAGTCTTGTCTAACATGATTTAGTTCATGCTTCAAAGTTAAAGCAATCGCTTCAGTAATATTACTAAAATTTTCATTCTGACAAGCTTCAAGAATAGAAGGATAATCTAAAATAATTAGATTCTTCTCACTAACATTAACAGCTGGAATAGTACCAACCTCAAATCTAGACAAAGTGTCGTTTTCTATCTTAGACGTATCTCCAAGAACAATACTAAGCATCTGCATACAACAGATATCTTCATCTAAGTTATTAGTAGCGTAAGTGATTAAATTTTCGATAACGCTATCAAAAGCACAAGTACAAGCCTCTTGAATTTCACGCATTTGATTAGCTCCTGAACCATCGAAAAATATAGAAATATATTCACTATGATTACTAACATACTGAAAAGAATTATTTTGAATCTTTTCTTTTAAATTTGAAATACTCCCATCAAAAACAAAAGAACATTCTTTTTTTGTTTTTGCTCGACTTACAATGTCTAATATTTCTTGATCAGAGATATATAATTGAGAATTACGATACTTAACATCTATAGAATCAAAATAACCAGCATAATCAAAATCTTCAGAAAATTCATTCCCTTCGGATGATTTTTTCTCTGCGTCTATAGAATATTTCTCAAAAGAATCTGAATGTATATCTTCACTAGAAATGCAACCTGTAAATATAAAAGGAAAAACACTAGAAAAGATAAGAGCTCTTAATCCATAATTTTTCTTCATAACAATCCCCTCTTAGTGGCTATATATTATAACAAAAGTTATAGATTATTGCAAGTAAAAATCCACCCTTAAAAAGGGTGGTTTTTCTCTGAAGCCTATAAGGCTTGACACTGGCAGCTACCATTTGGT
>CALVKW010000037.1 GCA_944333345.1 uncultured Bacilli bacterium
GAACTAATTTCTAGTCCTCTTACGTAGTTCATTTATCATAAGTCTTTGTTTCACCAACACTATTTGACATTGAACCGAACTTTTTTAATTGAATTCTTCTGTAAAATTACCATTTCTAAAGATTTCTATTTCTTTATTATCTTTTGTAATTCCTGTTATCTTTAAATCTTTTGTTCCTATCATAAAGTCTACATGAGAATCGCATTTATTTAGATGGTATTCTTCAAATAATTCTTTTTTATCTATTTTTGATCCGTTTTCTATACACTCAGTGAAAGAGTCTCCTAATGCTAAATGACATGCGGCATTTTCATCAAATAATGTTTCTAGAAACACTTGATTACAATTTGATATTGGAGAGTCATATGGTACTAGAGCAACTTCTCCTAGCATGTTAGAATTTTCGCAAATATCAACCATTGCTTTTAGTGCTTCTTCTCCCTTTTTAGCATGAACTTCTACTACTTTTCCTTCTTTAAATGAAATATTAAATTCATCAATTATTGTTCCCTGATAGGATAATGGTTTTGAGGAATAAACAATGCCTTCCGCGCTTTGGCAGTCTGGAGATGTGAATACTTCTTCTGTTGGGAAATTTACTAATACTTCTTTTCCGTTAGCAAGACGTTCATTTCCTGATGCCCAGCGATGATTTTTTGGTAGTCCAATTTTTAAATTTGTTCCATTACTGCTTTCATATTTTAGAAACTGAAACTGATAATTTGTTAATTTATCGGCACGAACTTTTAATTTGTTTATTTTTTCGTTCCATATTTCTGTTGGATTTTCTTCTTTGATACTACAGATTTCAAATATCTTGTTCCATAGTTCTTCTACTTGGTTATTTGACTTTGGATATAATTCTTTTGCCCAGGCTAAAGTTGGTACAGCAGCAATACACCAAGCTAATTCTGATTTATCTCTTATATCGTCAAATTCTTTTCTTGTTTCAAAGCCATATTTTGTCATAACACTCATTTTCTTAGGATCAATATCTTTCATCAAGCCTGGAGTCTGTGATGTTAGCATCAAAAAAGCAGCTTTTTTCTTTGCATAAACATTCCATATTTCTCTATTCCAAAATGTTAATTTTTTTAAATCTTCTACTTCTAAATTCTTTAGAGCTTCATGTTTTAGATAAGGGTCTGAAATATCAAAATAAATATCTTTTACTCCCATCTCTAATGCTTTTTTTTCTAATATTCTAATAAAGTCTATTCTTTCCATATCTCCACTAATTAGTAATGGCTGGTCTTTTTCTACTTTTAGACAGGATTTTAATAATACTTCTGCATACTTTTCTAATAATTCTTTCATAATTCACCTCATCTTCATTATAATCACATTTTCTTATTTATTCAATCGCAAAATAAAACGACTATTGTCGCTTTATTTTACTATTAATTCTATTCTGTTATCTCTATCTTTGTTGATAGTAATTTGATAAGTTTTATTATTTAGAGATAGCTCTTTTGTTTTTAGATTTCCAAAAATATCTGTTATTTCTCCATAGTCTTCAGCATCTTTTGTTTTGGTATATACTTGTAATGTATAGGTACCTTTTTCTAATTTTGATATATCAATTTCTTGTTCATACCATACATATGTCTTATCTTTGTTATCTAGTGTTGTGATAGAATATGGTCCTTTTGTACTTTCTAACTCTATATATTCTTGATTATAATTTTCTTGATTTTCTAGAATTAGTACTCTTTCTATATCCTCTTTATTACTATATGTTCCATCGTAGTTATAAGAATATCCTAAAATATATAACTTATCATTTTGGAATTTAATTTCTTCATAGTCATTTACCATATTTCTATAAGTTGGAGCTTCACTTACTGTATAAAGTTCATCTCTTATACTCAGCTCCATCTTTTTAGATTTATAATTTAGTAATACTTTAAAGTTATATCCATGGGAGCTATCTTCTCCTCTTTTATCTATTGGTCTGTTGAATAGATTATCTATTATTTGTTCTGTATAATAGTCATTTGAAGTTGCTCTCATATATAAATCATAGTCTCCATTTGGAATGTCTTCTAAATTTAGTTTTCCTTTAAACCATGATTCTGTATAACTATTTCCATCTACTTCTCCTAAATCATATGGAGTATCTTTTGCCCAACTTTCTACTTTTATAGAGTATTCTTTATCGCTATTTTTATCCTTTAATACCACTTCATATTCTTTATTATTATTGTCAATATCATAAATGATTAAGTAACCACTGATAGTAAAGTATTTATTACTATTATTCCATTCTAGATTATCTAGGTAGAATTCTCCATCTTTTTCTTCAAGAATCTTTTCTTCTACTGTTACTATAATCTCTTTCGTTACTATATTTCCAAAAGAATCTTCTATCTGGTAAGTCACTTTATATTCTCCAGGTTCTTCAGTATTTACTGTATTTTCTATTACTTCAATGTCTTTTATTTTGCCATCTTCTGGATCTTTGGCAGTTACTCCTTCTAGTGGATTAAAGTCTTCATTTAGATAAATTGTTTTGTCTTCTGCGTTGATTACTGGTTTTTGATTTTCGACAACAGTTACAGTAATTGTTTTGATTGTTTCATTATTATAACTATCTTCTACTCTATAAGTAACTTCATAGTCTCCTGTTTTGTTTTCTTTTACTTTGTTTTCTACTACTACAATTGTTTCTATTTTTCCTTCTTCTTTATCTTCGGCCGTTACTCCTTCTAATGGATTGAATTTCGTGCCTTGTGTAATTGTTTTATCTTCTACATTAATTACAGGAGCTTCATCTTCTAAAACTGTTACGGTAATTGTTTTTGTTGTTGTTTGATTGTATGAATCTGTTGCTTCATAGGTAATTTCGTAAGTACCTGGCTCATTTAATTTTACAGTACTGTTTGTTACCTTTACTTTTATTTTGCCATCTTCTTCATCTGTTGCACTTACTCCTTTTAACTCATCTAACTCTCGTCCTTCAATTACTTCTTTATCTTCGGCAGTAATTACTGGTTTTTTATTTTCTGTTACAGTTACTTTGATTGTTTTTGTTGTTGATGCATTATTCTTATCAGTTACTTTGTAAGTTACTTCATAAGTTCCTATTAGATCAATATCTACTGTTTCTTCTAGTACTTCAATTTTATTAGTTATATTGCCATCTTCATTATCGCTTGCAGTTACATCTTTTTTATAATCAAATTCCGTACCTTGGACGATTGTTTTGTCTTCTGCAACAATTACGGGAGCAGTATTTTCTACCTTGCTATGAAGCTTTTCCACATATACATTTGGGGCTTCTGCTAGAGTCCAACCAAATTCCTTTGTTGTTCCACTTACATCTACTGGAACTTTGTACCATTTATAACCATTTACTGTTTTTTCTTCTAAAATAGGTGCATATGAATTATGGTAATGTCCACTGATTAAGGTTGCTTTCGTGTCTTCTGTTGTTGAATTTACCCAAGTATATTGATTACCTGCTGCTGTCACTGAGAATTTACCATAATCGCTATCTACAAAACTAATGCTATCTGCTTTTACCCAGTGTTTTTGATCATACCAATAGTCTGAGGTTACTAAATAAGATACTGCTACCCCATTCTTATCATAAGCTGCAGCATAAACCATTACATAGCGATTATTTACTAATGTTTGATCTTTTTTGGTAGTTAGGGCTGAATCATAATAATAACTTGTATCTTTCACACTTTTTGCAACTTTAGGTTTATAAGTCATACCTTCTGCATATAAATCATATTCATAGTCTTTGTCTTGATACTCAGTTACTTCATTTGGTGAGATGTAACCATTTTTTCCTTCATTTATTTTCTTTACATAAGCTGCCGGAATATAAACGTAACCATCCCAATTGTAGTCTCCTGATGTTATTTCGTTGAAATTACTGTCAATATTTAAATCACTTACTACTTTGTACCAAGTAGCATCGCCATTTACTGTTTCTCCTTCTTTTTCTCCAATAATAACAACTGCATCTTCCGCTTCAGGATAAGTATATACTTCTTTTGAACTACTACTCGCGTCACTCATTGCTTTTGTCTGTCTTGTCACTATTCCTAATTGATAATAGTTGTAATCTTGTAGTCCTTTTGATTTATCAAAGGCATAGTAATGAGCTGCCATCTTTTCACTCCAATAAGTATCTGCTGCATATTTTACATTCATACCAATCCATTTGTCTCCAAATTGTGATCCAAAATATCGCCAATCTCTTGGATGTGCATACCCATAAGTAATCCAGTCTGATGCATATCCTAATATACTGCTAGCAAATGTGACATACGTATTTGCTGAACCATAGGGGTTACTATCTACAGCATTTAATCCAAAACCATTATTTTTATTAATTGCAAGATTACTAGTACCATTTCCTGTTTCATTTCTACTTAGACTTAATGATAGTAAAGCATTTACTCCATATTTTTCTTGAGCATAATAATAGAAAACTCCTTTTCCATATAATCTTGATGCTCCAGTGGCACTGGCATTACCGAAGGCATCTCTATAATACCCCATATTATTTCTGATATATTCGTCAATGTTTTGACTAGAATAACTTGTTCTTGTGTGATTAGATAAATACATATAATAGTTATAATAAGCATTATTTTTATTAACGGCATTATTATAATTTCCATTCTTATAATCTTGAAGCATTGTTTTTCTATCTTTATAGAAATATTTTCCATCATAACTATAGTAAGTTCCTGTTGATAACATAGTTGGCTTTGGTCCGATAATGCTACCTCGACTACCTGTGTATGTTTCTTGAATTTTATTTACATAGTTATGTTTTATATCTTCATTAGTTACTGTATAACTACTAGACGACTTCACCCAGGTTAATGGAACAATTTCATAAGTTGATTGACGTATCCAACCTGTAAAGTTTCCTATTTTTACTTTTGCTACAAAAACATTCTGGGAGTTAGAATAAGCAGCATCTAAATAGGCACCATCTACTCCTCCATATAAAGAACCTGTATCCATATACGTATATGATGAACCCGTTAATTCGCTATTTGTATAAAAATAAGTTAGAGTTTCTGGATTTACACTTAAATCAACTAGGGCTAAATTGGCATCCAAAATTTTTGTTTTTCCAGCTACTCTTCCAAATACCACTAGGTCATCTGCTCCATTATTTTTCATGAAACTTCTAGCTTCTTCGAAAGTATTAAAGCAGCCTACAGGATCGATTACTCCATCTGTATGCATACCTGCTACTTCAAAATTACCGCATAAAGATTTATTTTCATAGTTTGTAGAGGAGAACGCATAAGTATCTTTTGGACATAAGATGATACCTAATATGAATATACTTAATAATAAAAGCTTTTTCTTCATATCTTCCCCTCCTTATAGTTTCTCAATTATATTATAACAATAATCATTACTGTTTCCTGTAAGAAGTTCTTTATTTCCGACATTTTTTACACATATTTTACAGTATCTATTTTTTATTTTTTAATTCCTTCTATTGGGTTGCTAAAATAACGATTTTTAGTTATAATAATAAAAGCTAGATAATAAGTATTTTCATATGGGAGGTAATTATGGCTAAACATGAAAATGAAAATGAAACAAGAGAAAAAAAACCAAAAATTAGGATTGTACTGCTTATATTTTTAATTTTGGCATTACTAACTAGTGCTTTTGCTATTTATGAGATATTTTTACTTGGTTCTATCGAAACTTTGATTCGCTATATTGTTATAGGTGTTTTAGTTTTTATAGATATCATTTTATTTTTTAGAGTACGAAGCGCATCAAAAAAGAGAAAGAAAAAACGCTCTAAGCGTATTGGATTACTTAGTTTTATGTTTTTATATTCCTTGGTTTGTTTTGCTATTGGATTAGTAATTGCATACGTTTATGGACAGCTTAATAATATCAATAAAGAATTTGTTACTTATACCTCAGATTTAGTGGTTATGAGTTCGAACGATGCTCATGATATAGATGATGTTAGTGATTATACAATTGGTCTATTAAGCGATAAAAATTCTCCTGAAGGATATATTATTCCTCAAGAGATGATTAAAGAAAATAAGTTAGATGATAACAATGAGTTTAAAGAATATGATGATTATTCTACTATGTTAGTTGATTTATATGATGGTGAAATTGATGCCATGTTTACCACGAATAATTATATTGATATGTACTCTAGTGTAACAGGATATGAAAATATCGCCACTGATACTAGGATTATTCTTTCTAAAGATAAAGAAATGAAAAAAGCTGAAACTTCTGATTCTGAAACTGCATCTAGTGGAAAATCCATTACTGAACCATTTACTATTTTATTAATGGGAATTGATTCTACCGATGAGGTATTAAGTAAAAATGCTATTGCTAATGGTGATACACTGATATTAATTACCTTTAACCCTAAAACTTTAAATGCAACTATGCTTTCTATTCCTCGTGATTCTTATGTTCCTATTGCTTGTTGGAGTGATCAAGCTGAGAATAAGATTACTCATGCCGCCGGATATGGAACCGATTGTATGATGAACACTATTGAAAATTATTTTGATGTTAATATTGATTATTATGCTAAGATTAATTTTAAAGGTCTTGTTAAGTTGGTTGATGCTGTTGGTGGTGTTGATATTAATGTTGAACAAGAATTATGTACAGACGACTCTTCTCGTGGTGGAGAGGTATGTATTTATCCAGGAGAGCAAACTTTAAATGGTGAACAAGCTTTAGTTTATGCAAGAAATAGAAAACAATTAGTTAATGGAGATTTTGGGCGAGGACAACATCAACAAGAAATCGTCATGGCTTTAGTTAATAAAATGAAAACAATTACTGATGTTACTACTTTTATGGATATTTTAAATACTGTTTCTAATAGTTTAGATACCAATCTAACTACTCAACAAATATTATCTTTCTATAATGTAGGTAAAGATATCGTTAAACGTAGTTTAGCAACTGATGATTCTAATTTAGTAAATATTCAACAATTATATTTACAAGGTAATAGTCAAATGATTTACGATGAAAGAATGAGAATGGTTTTATATAATTATGTTCCAAACCAAGATAGTCGCGATGATATTATTCAGGCTATGAAAGAAAATCTAGAATTGGCAGAGCATGAACCAATTACAGAATTTAGTTTCTCAATTAATGAACCTTATGAAAAAGAAGTAATTGGTTATGGCCCTTATAGAACAAGTTATACTTATGATCTATTACCTGACTTTACTGGTGATAGTGAGGCTCAAGCAAGGGCTACAGCTAGTCGTTTAGGTATATCTGTTAATTTTGTTGGTAGTGGAGGATATGTCGTTGATCAAGAGTATCCTTCTGGCAAAAGAATCGACAAAATTCGAGGAAGTGTGACATTAACTTTATCTGGTTCTGTTGTTTATGAGCCTGAAGAGGATGATAGTAATACGACTACTACTCCACCTTCTAATAATACAGAAAATCAAGAAGAAGAGGAAGAAGAATCTGATACTCCACCTACTTGTGGTGAAGATGAATATCTAGATCCTATTACTAATACTTGTCTCCCTAATACTACACCTCCTGAAAATACCGATGATAATACTACACAGCAGCCTTCTTAATAAATATGAAGAAATAGATATGATTACATCTATTTCTTTTTTTGTCAAAAAAAATAGAACATTTCTGTTCTATTATAACTTAATAAATTTATCTTTCCCTACTCCACACATTGGACAGGTCCAGCTATCTGGTAAATCTTCAAATTTTATTTTTTCTTTACTGTCATCATATATATATCCACAGATACTACATTGATATCTATTTGCTTTTCCTTCTTCTTTTTCTTCTTGATATGTTGGCGCTTTCTTTGGTGATTTTCCTTTTAATACTTCGTGATAGTATCTATAAGTCATTGGTGCATCATCACTTAGCTTTTCCATCTGTTCCATACGAATTAAGAATATATCATGTGTTTCGACATCAATTGCTCGGATTACTTCTCCAATGATATACCCACAACAGTCTTCTATAACTACAGGTAATTCGCTAATATTTTGATAATTTACTTCATCAAATTTATTAATTTCTCTAGATGAGAAATATCCAAACTTTGATATTAGTTTTTGATTTGCTTTTTCATTTAAAATAGAAATTGCACATTTTCTAGTCTCTTTTAATACTTCGTTCGTATAATTATCTTTATTTAAGCTAATAGCAAGGATTTTACTTTTTGAAGTAATTTGCATTGCGCTATTTATAAAACAACCAACATTTTTATGTTCTTTTTTTGTAGTAATTATGTACATACCGTAAGATATATTGTTTAAAATACTTAAATCCATTATTCTACCACCGTTTTCCATAATCCATGTTTATTACAGTAAGCATAGATTAATGCTCCTTTTTCATATGGTACAGTCATTTCTGGTGCATCTCCTGGTTTTAATATAACTTCTCTATTTTCTTTTTCTGTTTTTACTAAAATCCATTCAATATAATGATCTTCATCCATTACATGGTTTACTTTTATATGAATATTATCTTTCACTTTTTCATAAGTTGGTACATGTTTCTCAAAGCTTGCATCTACACTATTTGCCTTTACTTCTTCCATAGGTTCACCGCAACAAATATAATTTCCTGAACCTTCTTCTAAAACTTTTACTAATGCGCCACAGTTTTTACATCTTTTTAACTTTAACTCTTTCATTTTCTTTCCTCCTTAATTACTTTCTCCCATTCTTTTTCTTTAAATCCAGTTAACATTGTTTTTGGTGTTATCAAGATAGGTCTTTTTATTAACATACCATCCGATGATAGTATTGTTAACTGTTCTTCTAATGATAATGTTTTTCTTTTTTCTTTTAAGTTTAATTCTCTATATTTCATACCACTGGTATTATACAATTTATCGATTAAAATATTGTACCTTTTTAACCAATCTTTTAATTCTTCTTTGGTTGGCGTTTCTGTTATTATATTTCTATCTTTAAATTCTATATTATTTTTCTCTAAATATTCTTTTGCTTTTTTACAAGTAGAACATTTCGGATATTCTATAAAAAGCATATGTCACCACCTATTACTTTCTTATTTTCTATTTAAATAATTTAATAGTTTCCAATTTCAGATGTAAATCTTTTTTTATTACTAGTGTGAAATCATCATATATGAATCTAGTTTAATTTTTAAAGCGATAATCAAACTATTTATGTGACATTATTATCACTATCTTTATTATAAACTAAAAAGAAAATAGAAGCAATGCTCCTATTTTAATTCTGCTAAAGCTAATTTTATATCTTCATGTACAAATGTTAATGTTGCTTCACTTTGATAGTTATCAAAATTGCTATCTGTGTATGTCCAGGACACTTGTACTTCATAGGCAGCATCGTCCACTGTTTCGCCATATGCAAATTCTGTTTGTTCTACACTTTCGATTGTTATTTCATCTACAATTGGTAAATTTTGCTTTCTTTGATTATAGATATCGCTTTCTACATATTTATAATAGGTATCTTCTGCATTTTCTAGAAAATTAGAAAGCACTGTTGATTCTATAAAATCTGTACCCCCTACATCTGTTTTGGCAGTTTTATCATCTAAACTATAGAAATCGTAGATGAACATTTCGGTTATCTTCTTAACATACTCTTCTTCATCTACTGGATCTTTACTTAAAATTTCATCTAGTTCTCCAAACATATCCTGATATCTTTTTGTTTTATTATCTTTTAATGTATATCCATATTTATCGATTGTTTTCAATACCTTTGCTTCTGTTACTTCTGGTTGACCGAAGAATATATTATATCCTACAAATCCTATAGCTAGAACAGCGGCAATTACAATAATCGTAATTAGAATTCTCTTTGGCTTCTTTTTTAATTTCATAACTATGTTCCTTTCTCTTGATTCTCTATTACTCTATTTTCATCGGTTTGATCCTCTTTTAATAAATCAAAGACTATTATCTCGTTTGAAACATCTAGTAAGTTGCTTGCATATTCGTTATTTTTTCTAATTTCTTCTTCACTAACTGCTTCATCTGTTAATGATAAGTATTCTTCTTTTTGGCTGTTATAATATACTTTATTTGTTAACCAGTTTCCATTAGGGAATACCACGATATTATCTTCACCTATATCAAATATATCATGTCCTAATGCATATTCATTAGCGTATCCCAGCATATTTCCAAGAGTTGGCTCCACATCGTACATACTCATGACATTTGTATATTCTTTATTTAAATTTGTTCCTTTCATATCTTTTGTCCAAATAATAAGTGGAACTTTTCTACCTAATTCATATTGATAGGAATCATACTCTTTATAATTAGGATTATCTTCATCTAAAATTGAATCTGTTTCTTTATCATAATTATACAAGCGATTATAGTCACTTCTTGGCAATCTTGCATCGTGATCGCCATAAATAATGACTACTGTATTATCTAACAGTCCTTCTTCATCCAACATATCGATTAGTTCTCCGATTGCTCCATCGGCATAATGTGCAGATTTGAAATAATTTCCTAGTTTGGTCCCTTCCATATATGGATAAGTTACTTCTTCTGTTGTTCCCTCTTCGTTGGTTACTGTTTCTTTTATATCGACTGGGAAATCTCCATATTTATCTACTTCAGAGAATGGTGTATGATTTGATAACATCATTAACATACCATACCACTTATCATTTTCTTCATCGATTTTCTTAATTTTTTCTACGGATTGTTCAAAGAAGGCATAATCATTAATTCCTAATCCTACTGTATTTTCGTCTGTTACATCATAGTCTTCTTTACTATAGAATCTATCATAACCTAAGCTCTTATGCATATTTCTTCTGTTCCAGAAATCTGCATTGTTTCCGTGCATACTAAATGTATAGTATCCTTTTTCTGCTAATAGTTTTGGAGTAGCATTATATGTTCTATCAGAATAAGATACAAAGGCTGTTCCACTTTTGGTCGGTAACAATGAAGTATTGAACATTAATTCTGCGTCACTACTTGTTCCTACACTAACTGGCGAATAGAAGTTTGAGAAAAACATTCCTTCTTCTGCTAAACGATTAAGGTTGGGGGTTACTTCTTCTCCATTAAATGATAAACTCATTAAATTGGTCTGTAAGCTTTCTCCATGAATAACAATCACATTTTTCCCTTCAAAAATATCAGTGTATTTATTATCTTGATGTTCTTCTTTATCAGCAAAATAATCATTGAAGTTTTTCTTTGCTTGATCATAACCAAATAGAGAATTTATTTTAGGCTGAATTGATGCGATTACATCGTTTGCCTGATAAATATAGATACCATATTTCATAACAATATATTCTCTATTCCATTGTTTTACTAACCTCGACATATCAGTTGGTGTTAATGTAAATAAGAATATTATGGCAAACACAGCACCTACAGCAACTGTTTTTATTGCTTTTTTCTTTCTCTCTGATTTTAATTCTATTATTTTTAATAAGTTTTTCTTTTTTAACTTTGAGTTTATAGCTATTAAAAGGATTGGTCCTAAAATATAAAGGAAATCTTTAAAATTAATTACTTGTTCTACAACTGCATCTCCTACATCTCCTACATATTGTGTTAATGACAACATAGAAACTGATGCAAAAGAGGTATAATACGTATAGTAAATAGAGTTAATCACACAGATTAGGCAAAAGAAAATACTAAATCCTAAGAAATAAGCAAATCTGTTTTTTGGTTTTAATAAATATCCTAGCCCTCCGACAATAATTACAATTGCCGAATCTGCTAGTATTGGGGCTATCGCTAAATAGTTTTCTGTTGAATTAATACAAAAAAATCGTAACATCGTTGAATTTATTACACAGGTAATTACAAAAGTTAAAAATAACACATTATTCTTTGCATATTCACGAATTAAATGTTCATCTTTTACACGTTTTAGATTTTTTTTGAGTGAATTTATTAATCGATTCAAACTGTTTTTGATATTCTTCATCTTTCGACCTCGCTTTACGTTCATATTATTCTCGAACTTTGCTTATTATATTATAGCATTATTATATCCTTTTTTCAATTCTTTCCCCTATCTTTAAATAAAAAAATACACTTTAGGTGTATCTTATTTTTCTTTTTTTGGTTTTTCTATTCTGCTTGTATTTGTTAATAACATTCCAGTTCGCTCTATATCATTTTCCGTAGTGTTTCCTGCATTAATTGCCATCCCTAACACAAAAATATATGATAAAATATAAATCCATAATAGAAGAATTACTATGTTTGAAATACTTCCATAGAAAATGTCATATTTAGAAAAGGTTCCTATATAGAAGGTATAAAGTTCTGTTGCTAGAATCCAACTAATCGTAGTAAATAATGCTCCCTTGGTGGTTGTTTTACTTCTTATTTTTTTATCTGGTGCAACAACATATAATAGTTTTATATTTAAGTATACTACTAAAATAGAAATTGGATATTTCATTATTTGGTAAATACGATAGATAATATTTACCAATGTTTGGTTTGGTGATGTTTCTTTTATAATACTAAAAATAGTATCACCACATACAGGCACTAATATTAAGAATAGGAATATACTTACTAGAACAACAGTCATTCCTATTGCCTTTACTCTTCTTTTTAATACATTATCTGATTTTATTTTATATATTTCATTTGAGGTAATAATCATAGAATGGGTTCCGTTGGATGCTAATAAAAAGGCAGAAAAGAAAAAAACGAAGATATTAAAATTCATACTATCCCTTGTCATGGCAGTGGCGAATAAGTCAGCTACTGACCCCGGAAGTGCTGATAATAAATATTCATTTAATGCTTCCATTGGGATTGAAAATCTTGAAGCGATAGCACCAATTAAGGCAATTAAAGGGATAATTGATAAGACAAAGAAAAAAGCGAGTTGTCCAGGTAACACTCTCATTTCTGGTTTTGCAATAATTGAAATGACTTTTTTAATAAAACCTGTTACTCGCTCCATTTTCTTCATCCCTTT
>CALVKW010000038.1 GCA_944333345.1 uncultured Bacilli bacterium
AATATTTCTTCACGACCCTTAACATCAGGTAAATTAACAGTAACTTGTCTATCAAAACGTCCAGGACGAAGTAATGCAGGATCTAAGACATCAGGGCGGTTAGTTGCAGCAATTATAATGATTCCTTCATTAGCACCAAATCCATCCATTTCAGTAAGTAATTGGTTAAGAGTTTGTTCACGTTCATCATGTCCTCCACCTAAACCAGTACCACGTTGACGACCAACTGCATCAATTTCATCAATAAATATTAAACAAGGAGCATTTCTTTTTGCTTGTTGGAACATATCACGCACACGACTCGCTCCTACACCAACAAATAACTCTACAAAATCAGATCCACTAATAAAATAGAAGGGCACATTTGCTTCGCCTGCAACAGCCTTAGCAAGTAATGTTTTACCGGTCCCTGGAGGACCAAATAATAACACTCCTTTAGGAATTCTTGCACCAAGTTTTTGGAATTTCTTAGGATTTTTCAAGAAATCGATTAATTCCTTAACTTCCTCCTTTTCCTCTTTTAATCCAGCAACATCTTTAAATGTAACTTTATTAGCATCACTATTTAATTTAGCCTTACTTTTTCCAAAATCCATAGAACTCTTATTTCCAGCCATTTGACGACTAAAGAAGAAGAAAGCAAAGCCAATTAATAATACAAAAGGTAATACATTAATTAATATTAACCAGAAAGAAGAAGAATCAGGATCAGCTAATGCTTCCAATTTAAAGTCTTGTACTTCACTAGCATCAACTATTTTTTTCATAACCTCATCACTGAATGGTAATCTAGCAAAAAAAGTTTCATTATCTTCATAATCTTTTAGGCTACCCCTAACCTCATATGTATAAGCACTGCCACGAGCAGTAACTTCCAAATCATTTACATTTCCTTCATTCAATTCAGTCATAAACTCATCATAAGTTAGTATGTTAACATCATTATTCATGACATTCACAACATAGAAAACCCCAAGCATAATTAATGCTAAAAACAAATACGGTAGTAGTCCTTTTTTGATTGTTTTTTTATCTATTGTTTTATTCACAACATTTCCTCCTTAACTATATTTTAATATTATATCATAACTTTCCGACTTTTTCTTATCATATTTAGATTTTTTTAATCCTGGTAACCATACAACAACACCTTTAGCATCCACAACAACAGGCCAAAGATCCCTATCCTCCATTTTTATCTTTTTATCAATAAAAATATCTTTAATCTTCTTAGACCCATTACCTTTTATCGACATACGATCTCCAAATTTCCTAGTTCTAACAGTAAGTGGTAAACTAATTTCTTTACTTGATAATCTACAGATATCATTTCCATTACCAGAAAGTTCCTCTACTTGTTCTATTACATGATGGTTAGGGAGAAGAACATATTTAGAAAGTTCCACTTCATAAGTAGTAATTTCAGTAGTAACTTTTTTCAATTCTAATACATGATAAGTTTTTGTTGCAATAACTTCGTTAGGTAAATTAACAAAAGCATTCGCTCTATTACTATATATTAATTTTAATAAAAGTTCAATATGTTTATCACTAATTAATATTAAATCATCTTGATAAAACTCATTCATCATATAATATAATACTTCTTTTTGTATAAACGAATCTAAATCTTTAAACGCTAAAATATCAATTGTATTATTCTTAAGCACTTTTTTTAATGCTTTATCACGCTCATGTTCAATAAACTGATTAGCTTCATTCAAAACATTACTAAATTTTAAATATTTTAAATGAATATTAGGTTCTTCTTCTTTTAAAAATGGTAAAATATATTTACGATAACGATTTCTTGTATACTTGTCTTTAGCATTAGAATCATCAATGTAATACATAATATGATTTGCTTTATCGTAATCTTCTAATTCTTGTTTTGTATAAACAAGAAGCGGTCTAACAATTTTATAATCACCCATGTCCACAATTTTTTTAAATCCACTATATCCATTTAAATTGGATCCTCTAGTAATCCTCATCAAAACGGTCTCAACTAAATCATCCCCATGATGAGCAGTCATTAAATACTGAGCATGATATTTATAAACAACCTTTTCAAAAAAATTATATCTAATATTTCTCGCTTCGTTATGAAAATTATCATCTCCATATTCAGTAATCATCATACATTCAAACATAATCTGATATTTATCACAATAATCACGAAGATAATTTTCTTCCTGTACACTTTGTTTGCGCAAATTATGATTAACATGAGCAACAATCAAATTTAAAGAATATTTCTCTCTTATTTTAAGTAACATATGCACAAGAGCCATAGAATCGGGACCCGCAGAACATCCAATAACAATTACATCATTTTTAGAAAAAGAAAAACACTCCTCAATAGAAATCATACTATTTCCTCCTTTACAACAATCAGAAAAAAAGAAAACCCCCTTTACTCTTCAGGAATTTTCAAAATAAATTCTCCATCTTTAGAATAAAGATATTTCTCTCTAGCATATCTAGCAATATAATCCGGATCTTGTAATTTATTAGCATCAACTTTTAATTTCTTTTCTTTATTCTTTAAAGAAATCAATTTTTTCTCTAATCGTTCCTGTTCCTGATACTTATCATAAATTTCAACCCAATATCTCCCAATAGTAAAAGTAGTGGCAATTATAACAATAATAGAAGTCAAGCCTAAAAATAACAAACGCCTACGCCTTTTTGTTTTTGATTTAGACTTAGTCATGTTATCACAAACTCTTTCAAAATAAATTATAGACAAATTTAAAGTATAGAGCAAGATTACCTAAAAAAAAAAAGAAATTTGACACTACTTTTTACGAAATTTCTTTAATACAGGAAAACTAATATAAAAGCCAAAAAAAATCATAAGATAAAAATAAAAATGAATGATACCATCATTAACAACTCTCAAAATCAAAAAATATAACAAAGCCATATCAACTAAAAATAATAAAGTAATAGAAACTTGTACCCATTTCTTTTTAAAAAACAAATATTTATAATTAAGGTTTACCAAAAAAGAAAAAAACATACCGTAAAAAAAAGAAAAAAGTAAAGAGAAAATTTGAATTTTTAAATTCATTACTTAAATAACCGATTAAATATACTATTCTCTTTATCTTTTTTCATTTCTTCCACATAAGTAACACTATGGACAAGTCCCTTAATAGATACATTCCCTTGCATAGTATCCAACTTTATTAATTCTAAGCCTTCTCCTTTAATCATTAAAAAACCCATGATGGTATCTAATAAAAATTGTTCACTATCAAAATTTTCTATTTTCTTTACTCCAGTAATTACCAAATTTTTTCTCTCAAGCAAACTAATTCCATGATTATAACTATTAATATTATCTTGTTTATCCATAAATATCCTCCTAATAAAGGATATGCAATTAGTTTTTTATTTATGAAAAAAAGATGCCTAAGCATCTTATTCATTATCTTCTTCTGAATCTTCTGTATTTTCATATTCTTCCAAAATAGCTTGTTCAAACATCGCTCTAACTTCTGGATTAATTGGATGAGCAATATCGCGGTACTTATCATTAGCCAGCTTTCGGCTAGGCATAGCTATAAATAGACCGTTATCACCCTCGATAATACGAATATCGTGTACTGCAAAACTCTCGTCTAAGACTACTGAAGCAATACCCTTCATACGAGATCCTTCCTTATTAAATTTGCGTACTCTTACAGATGTAATCTTCATGTAATATTTCCTCCCTCTTAAAGTATTACACTTTATACAATCATTCTATAATAATTATAAGAAAAAAGCAATATTTTTCGCACTTTAACAACAATTAATACAAAATTTCCAAACTTTGTGTCAGAATATCACTATAACTAAAAGTTTTAATTTTATGATTTTCTAAACGAATAGTGAAAATCGCAGGATATAAATCGGTAATTACACCATGAAACTCATCAGTTATGTTCCTGGGGCCATGAAATCGAAAAGAACGCTCGACTCCTTTATTAGCTTCCACAACACTTCTAATTTTTTCAATTGTCATCTTGGATACCCCACATACATAGTTCCATTTGTAATAATCCCTCCCATACCATCTTTTCCATATTTTGTTTTTTCTAGTATTTTTAATAAATCAATACTTTTATTTCTATCCGCCAAAGCTAAAGAAGTAGCTAAAATAGCAGGATCCAATGCGTGAATGTTAATACGTTTAGGACTAGAAGCAAAATTAGCACCAGCTTTAATTAACTCTTCATAATTAGATTGACATGCCCCTGCTATAATAATTAGCTTATCCTGACTCTTTTCATACTTCCTAGCCTCTTTTACTGTCTCAATAAAATTAAGTGAATTCTGATAATCTCCTCGATTTTTCTTTAAGTAAGCATCATGACCAGTAATTACAACAATATCAGGTTGAAACTCTTCCAATAATTCATGAATCTTATAAGGCATATCTAGTTCCGAAATAGTAAGACCATTGGCTTTTACATTCATTTCATGATAAAAATTCATGCAACGTCTCAAATAATCATTATCCCCATCAATATGCAATATCTTGCCAGGTAAATAAAAATATTGACTACGATCCATTTGGATATCTCTAATATTTTCTTCTAATATTTTTTGATCATTATCTGGTGCATTACTAGTTTTAACTAAATCAGAAAGTGAACTATCTGCGTATAATCTTAAATCAACACCTTTTAAAGTAGCGACATTACCATCAATAGAAATTATCTTAAAAATAATATCATGATTATGAGAAATTCTAGTAACAAAATCTCCTTCTCTAAAATCCAAAATAATCATCTCCAATAAATTTTATGAAAAAAAAAAAGAAATATTCATAAAGTTATTGCATTTGCAAGATCTACAAATATTTCAACAGATAATTGTTCTGCTCTGACATTTAAGTCATAACCATATTTATTCAATATAGAAGAAACTACATCTAAATTGTATTTTTTCAAATTGTTTCTAATATTCTTTCTTTTATATTGAAAAGAATCTTTTACCACTTGAAAAAACAAATCTCTATCTTTTAAAAATAGTAAATTATCTTTCTTTTGAAAAGATATCACAACACTATCAACATTAGGCATAGGAATAAATTCTTTTCTGGATACAAAAAATTCTTTCTTAATATAATAAAAATAAGATAAATAAACACTAATAGAGCCATATTCTCTACTACCAGGCTGAGCACAAAAGCGGTCGCCAACTTCTTTTTGCACCATCATACATATTTTTTCAAAAGAAATTTCACTATTAATTAATTTCATAAGAATAGGGGTTGTTATATAATAAGGAACATTACTAATAAAATAAATATTTTGATAAGAATAAGAAGAAATGTCATGAATAATGTTACTTTTTAAAAAATCTTGAAATAAAATCGTCACATTAGAAAAACCATCTAACTTATTCTGCAATTCTTCTTGTAAATCCAGATCAATTTCATATGCTAACACACATCCAGCACGCTTTGCCAACTCCTGAGTTAAAATAGCTCCACCTGGTCCTACTTCTATAACTAAATCATCTTTAGTTAAAGAACAAGTATCAGCAATTCTTTCTACAACAGAGCGTCTCTTCAAAAAGTTTTGACCATATTTCTTTTTAAATTGTACATCATATTTTTCCATGAAAATCACCAACAAAACTATATCAACAAAATTAAATAATTTCAACTTCTTCTGCTTGTTTTCTTTTCCGACGTAACATTTTACGAACTTTTATAACTTCAGATAATATCAAATATAAAAGAGGAAGAGCAATACAAAGAATCCAACCAAAGTAAGTAGATAAAAATTGTCTAATATAACCAAGCCATGGAATTCGAAACAAAACTTTACCATAGACATTATCCTCATTCACCAATGTTCCATCAGCAAAGTTATTATTATCACCTTTTGTACGATATAACAAAGAACCATCTTCAGCTTGTTCAATACCGATAATACGATGTGTAATTACTTTTCCACTATAATAAGAATCAGTAGATAAAAAACTAATAATATCCCCTTGTTTTAAATCTTCTGGTTCTTCTCTTCGAATAATAATCGCATCTTGAACATTAATAGTAGGTACCATACTAGGACTAACAATCACATAAGCATCAAAAAGAGGTGGTTTATCTTCGCCAGATTGAATATTATATAGTAAATCAGCAAAATAAAAAATAAAAAGCAAAAAGATAATAACTAACAAGAGGAAAACAACATATAAAAATACTTTAGCAAAAAAATGGAGGAAAAACTGCACTATTTCTATAAAAGAAACAACATTATCATGATTTGTATCAAAATATTGCTTCATATATACTCCTCCTATCATTTAATATCATAATAACATGGGAAAAGAAAAAAAACTATAATTTAGAAAGAAAAATAGAGGAGTTTACATCCTCTAAATCACCTTAGCAGTAACATTTAATTTTATTTTGAAAGCTCTACTGACAGAATCAATAATAGTATCTTCATCAACCCAAATACGTAATCTAAACTTCTGACTTACCTCTTGATCATAACTTGTAGAATTAGAAAAAGTATCTGAATATAAAATCATGGTACCAGCCTTACTTCCTAAAAAACTATTTTCTTTTATAGGAACAAAAGGCTGAGGGGAAGATGTAATAGGTGTTGATACAAAGCCATCCGTTGCTTGCTTTTCTAAATATAAACGTATGGAATTATTATCTAATTGCGGATTCTCAGTATCAATCTTTTCAGCAGATATTTCATAATTAATAGTTGTTTTTTCTGATAATATTGTATGTACTGTAAAATCATAAACGTTACCCTCTCCTGTTAAACTCATCCCTTGCTCATCAGAAATAGGCATAGCATTCTGAATAGAAATAGAATCAGTAGGATTATCAAGAGTTAATGAAATAGTACCGGTAGAAATTCCACTTTCAAAAGACTGTGTCGCAAAAGTTGCATAGGAAATGCCAACAAATACAATAATCAATATAGAAATTCCTAAAATAGATAAAATAATCTGTCTAGAATCAGTACGTATCATATAAACCCTCCATCTATAATATACTTATCATATCACATAAAACCAATTTTTCAAAATAAAAGACTTCAAAATGAAGTCACTCAACTGCTTTTCCATAAACATTAACTCTGACAGTATACGTTGCCCCTGGATCAGTAATTATCGCTCCTTCTCTAACCCAAATACGCAAACGATAATTATCCACTTGATTGGAAGATAATGAAACTTTATCTAAAACCATAGATTTAGCAGGGCTACCTAAAGATGACTTTTTCTTTCGAGGAGAAAAAGTAATAGGCTCTTCCACTTTAGAGTATGTGCCACTACTTTGTCGTTCCAAATAAACCATAATATCACTATCCGAAATTGTGGAAGATTCATCTTTAAGCAAAGCAATTTCATATTCTACTTTAGTATCAGAATCCATAGCAGAAGTAACTGCAAAATCAAAATAACTTCCATCATCTCTAGACGTTTTACCAATCTCATCACTAAGAGGAGTTAAATTGGTAAGTGTTAATCCATTAACGGGAGCACTATACGTCATAGAAACAACACTTGTTTTAACAACTTCTTTTATATTATTCTTTTGTTTTTGAAAAAACAAAACAAAAGCACCACTAACAAGAAGAATCAAAATAACACTTATAATGAGCATAAGTAACACTATTTTCTTTGTCTTATTTTTTGTTTCCATAATTCCTCCTAATCCATCACTTTTACATATAATAATATTCCAAATGAACGAGTTTCTGTAGTAATTGGATAAGTATCTGCAAGCCACATACGTAACCGAAAACTCTGAATCTCATCTTTATTCAAAATACCAGAATAAATTTTTTTACCGGCAGGGTCACTAGCAGCTACTTTTAAATCACGATAAGTAGGGACAACATCACTATCATAACCATCCAATGGTAAATCCGTATCCGCATCTGTTAAATACAATTTTACATAATTAGTAGCAAGCTCAGTAGAAACACCAATATTCTTAGCATATATTTCATAGTGAATAGAATTCATTCCTTCCATATTAGAAGAAATACTAAACTCACTATAACCATGTTTGTTTTGATTAGGAGTGAATGAAAGTTGTTTTCCAATAGCATCTGTAACAGGCATAGAACTATCCATTAACAATTTTGAAGAGTCATCAGAATAAGAAAAAACAATAGTTGCATTTTTAAAAACATTATTATCTCCATGAAAATACAAAAGCAAACACCCGGTAAATACACAAATAGATAATAATATTAAAAAAATTACAATAAAAAGTGTAGAATTAATACGTAAATGTTTCATTAATACAACCCCTATCTTATATTTAAGAATACACTATTTTATTAGTTTTTTCAACCTAATCTAAATGAAAAATCGTCTTAGCAGTTTCTGTTGTTATTTTTGCAACAACCGCAACAGGAACCTGCTTACAATCTGAAATCTTGCTCGCTATAAAAGGAATATACTTAGAACTATTTTTTTTGCCTCGATAAGGAACTGGTGTTAAATATGGACTATCTGTCTCTAAAACTATCTTTTCTAAAGGAATTTGAGATACAATTTCTCCCAATTTGCTATTTTTAAAAGTTACAACTCCACCTATTCCCAAAACAAACCCCATTTTTATATATTCTTTCGCTATTTCCAAACTACCACTAAAACAATGTATTACTCCACAAACAGAATACTTCTTTAATATTTGTATAGTGTCTAATGTTGCATCTCTACTATGTATAACAACTGGAAATCTCATCTTTTCAGCAAGAGACAATTGATATTCAAACAATTTAATTTGTTCTTCCCTATCTTCTTTACCATAATGATAGTCCAAACCAATTTCTCCAATCCCTACAACCTTAGGATGTTTTAATTGTAGTTCTAGATTTTTTAAATCTTGACCATCAACGATAGCTGCTTCTGATGGATGATATCCGATTGTAACAAAAATATCAAAAAAAAGTTCCCCATAAGATAAAGATTCAATAATACTAGATTTGGTACATCCAGAAATAATAATAGGACTAACTCCTTTTTTTCTATTTTCTAAAATAACTTGTTCTATATCATCATAATCTTCACTAGACAAATGACAATGAGTATCAATAAACATAGAAAAAACCTCCAAAATAAAAATATCATATTAATGATATTTTTTCCACTGATAAAATTTAATACGAAAATAAAATACAATTATAAAAAACAAATAAATAATATCTAAAATATTCTTAGTTGCACTAATATAAATAAGTAAAAAAATTATTCCAAACACACCCACCAAATCCACCGTTAGAAACTGCACTGTATCCTTTATCATATTTTTTCCTTTCCTACAGCACTACTCTTAAACTATAGCATAAAGAAAAAAAGAAAGATATAAATCTAACCTTTCTTTTTTATATTTGACAAATTATTTGACATTATCCTTAAAAAACTCATCACGATTAATTCTTTGGAATAATACAGAAGGAGCATTTAAATAATATTCATTTTTAGTATTATAAACAATAGTATCATCAGAAATATTCAATTGCTCCATAATCTTTTTACTTGTTCCCGGCATAAAACTACTTAAATATAATCCACACACTCTAATAGATTCTAACAAATGATAAATAACGTTTTGTAAACGAGCCTTTTTAGTATCATCTTTAGCCAGAACCCAAGGAGTAGTCTCATCAATATATTTATTAGTAAAACGTAAAACATTAAAAATTTCAGTAATTGCATCACTAATTTGTAATGCATTCATCTTTTCGTCAACTAGTTTTTCTAAATCTTTTAATTTATTTTCTAATTCTAAATCAATATCTCGAGACTCTTTTGTACTAGTAACAACTCCATCAAAATACTTATTACCCATAGAAATAGATCTTTGTACTAAGTTACCTAATACGTTAGCGAGTTCTCCATTAATATGATCAATTAATAAATCATAAGTAATATTACCATCACTAGCAAAAGGAATCTCATGAAGTAAATAATAACGAACCGCATCCACTCCAAAAGCCTCTACTAACTCATCTGCATAAATAACATTACCTTTCGATTTACTCATTTTATCATTATTCATAAGTAACCAAGGATGACCAAATATTTTCTTTGGAAGAGGAAGACCCAAAGACCATAAGAAACAAGGCCAATAAATAGAATGGAAACGTACAATATCTTTTCCTATAACTTGTAAATCTGCAGGCCATAATTTTTTAAATTCACCTGTTACTTCATCTACATCATAACCAATATTAGTAATATAGTTAGTAAGAGCATCAAGCCATACGTAAACAATATGGTTAGAGTCAAAATCAACAGGAATCCCCCATTTAAATGAAGTACGAGAAACACATAAATCTTGTAGCCCAGGTTTAATAAAGTTATTTAGCATCTCATTTTTTCTTGCTTCCGGCTCTATAAAAGCAGGATGATTTTCGATATATTCTTCCAATTGTTTTT
Organism: uncultured Bacilli bacterium; assembly: GCA_944333345.1. Classification (GTDB taxonomy): domain Bacteria; phylum Bacillota_I; class Bacilli_A; order RF39; family UBA660; genus Faecimonas. The sequence continues at coordinate 10,432 of CALVKW010000038.1, forward strand.
GATATTTACTTAATTTAAAGAAATAAGCTTCTTCTTTTGCCTCTTTTACTTCTCTCCCACAATCTGGGCATTTTCCATCTATAAGTTGAGACTCTGTCCAAAAAGATTCACATGGAGTACAATAAAGTCCCGTATATTCTCCCTTATAAATATCACCTTGATTATACATCTTCTTAAAGATATGCTGAACAATCTTTTTATGATGAGGATCAGTAGTTCTAACAAACTTATCATAACTAGTATCCATTAAATCCCAAATGTGCTGAACTTCACTAGCCTGTTTATCCACAAAGTCCTGTGGATTAACACCGGCAGCCTTTGCTTTATCTTCAATCTTTTGACCATGCTCATCCGTACCTGTTTGAAAATAAACATCATATCCCTTAAATCTTTTATATCTGGCAATTGCATCTGCCAAAACAATTTCATAAGTATTACCGATATGAGGTTTTCCAGATGTATAAGCAATCGCCGTTGTTAAATAAAATTTCTCTTTCATATTATTCCCTCCTAATAAAAAAACTATTATAAACATAAGGACGAAGATTCGCGGTACCACCTTACTTTATAATAGTTAATATTATACACTTAAATAGTTAACGCCTATCTACGATTACACCTACCTATCGATGCAATAGTTCAGAAGCCATATCTTACAAACACTTATTTCCTTTTGCACCATCCGGAATCTCTAAACTAAGCAAATTTTATAAGACTCTTCCTCATAACAATCAATATGGGTAGAGTATAACATAAAAAAAACTATTCTTCAATATGTTTTCCTAAAAATTTTGATACAACATCAGCCATTTTTTCTTCCACTTGACCAATATTTGAATTCTCAGAAACAATTAAAACTAATCCGATAGCATCACCACTCATAATAACAGGACAAATAACATAGGCATACTCTTCAACAACAGAACCACTTAATTCTATAGAATGTAAACTATGTTCTACTATAGTTTTTCTTTCCTTCATAATGAGTTCCAAAGATTTAGATATTGACTTATTTAAATATTTTTTGCGTAAACTACCACTACCAGCAATAAAATTATCTCTGTCCGTAATAAATACATTTTGATTAGTTACACTATTAACAATATCCACCAACTGTTTGGATATTTCATCCATATCCGTCATAGTGGAGAATTTTTTCAAAGCAATCATTTCTCTATCCACAAAAATTTCCAATGACTCCCCATCTCTGATTCTAAGAGTACGGCGAATTTCTTTCGGAATAACAATTCTTCCTAAGTCATCTACTCTTCTAACTACACCTGTTGATTTCATATAATTATTCCTCACTTTCCCATACTACTATTGTTTCTATTTTTTTTAAATTTATACTGCTTTTCATACTTTATTATAATCAATATTTCCAAAATTTCCCTTGGTAAATATTTCCATATTAAAATTAAAGCAAAAAAAGATGAAATAAATCATCTTCTTTCATTGTGAAATTTTATCTTCATTTAAAAGATATGAATTCATTCTAGTAAATATAAACCTCTCCCCTTGCTCTCGAACCCCATTAATTAAAGTCGTATCTTTCACAATTATTTTAAAATCCATGCTTTCCAATAACTGTTTTAAATAATTAGTTTGAACAAATTTTTTCATTTCATTAGATAATGTCTCCTTCAATTTGTCATCCGTATCAGAAGTAAACAATTGATTTACACATTTGACAATTCTTTTACTTATCGTTTCTGTAATATCTTGCTTCATTTGTTTTTTTAGCATTCTATTTAAAGGAACAAAATCCTTTTTATTAAGTTTAATTATATCAGTTTCTTTCTTTTGAACAAAATTGATTATAATTTTACTTAACACCTCTATTCTAATTTTTTCCCACAAAGGAAGAAACAAAATCACACTTTGCCTATATCCATCCAATATTCTATCCAAAGAATCCGCTTTAATAATAACTTTATGACGCTTTGACAAATCTAGAAATTTGCATTTGATAATATCCATAGAATCAAGAGGTGGTCTCTGCAATAATGAATATATATCATCTTCAAATAAAACTTTAGTATTATTTTTTAAAGTCTCCATAACTGCATTCTTATAATTTTCAAAATGTTTCTCCCTAAACTTTTCTATTGAATCCTCATTCATACTACCACATCCTAGCATTGTAAGTGTAACAAAACAAACGAATGATAGTCAAGATTAAGATAAAAATTTTCGATAAATTAAATCAAGTAAAGATACTAAATAATAGATAGGATGTTTTTCTAATTTTATAATATCTAAAATAATCACTAAATTAGAACCTCTACTTAAAAATCTAAACGATGGACTAATATCATAAGAATCCATAAACAATTCATCAACTCTAAATTTAGAGACAACTTCCTCTGGGAATACAAGTTCGATAGAATTCTTAGTTTGAGATACACGTTTAACACCCACTCGTTTAGCCAACTTTTCAAACCACTCTTCATACATATA
>CALVKW010000039.1 GCA_944333345.1 uncultured Bacilli bacterium
ATATTGTCGATGCCGTAAGATGGGTTCTAGGAGAGCAATCCGTAAAATCTCTTCGTGGAGAAGGTTCCATGAGTGATGTTATATTCTCTGGAAGTAAAAGTAGAAATCCCTTAAATGTTGCCTCTGTAGAACTAGTTTTTGATAATTCAGATCACTTTATAAATGTACCATATACAGAACTATCTATCAAAAGAAGAGTATATCGTAGTGGAGAAAATGAATACTATTTAAATGGGGAAAAATGTAGGTTAAAAGACATTAGTAATTTATTATTAGATACAGGTATGGGAAAAGAATCCTTTAATATCATTTCACAAGGAGAAGTAGAGAAAATATTAAGTAATTCTCCAACCGATAGAAGAATTATTTTTGAAGAAGCAGCAGGTATTTTAAAATATAAAAAGAGAAAAGAAGAAGCCTTACGTAAATTAGATAGAACTCACAATAACATTGATAGAGTAAATGACATTATAAGTGAATTAGAAAGTCAAGTAGCTCCTCTAAAAGAACAAAGTGAAAAAGCAAAAATTTATTTAGAAAATAAAAAAGGATTAGATAATTATGAAGTGGCTCTACTTGCTTATGATATTGAAAATTCTAGTATGGAGTTAGATAGAATTAAACAAGAAAAAGAAAAACTAGAAAAAGAGATTACAGATTTATCTAGCGAAACATCAAAAAGTGATGCCCGTGATTTAGAGCAAGCAAATAAATTAGAAAAATTAGAAAAAGAACAAGCAACTCTTCAAAGAAGACTACTGGAAGTAACCGAGATGGTAGAAAAAGTAAATGGAGAAAAAAATCTTCTTCAAGAAAAAAAGAGTCAAAATAAAGAAGAACAAGAAGTACAAGAAGAAATGCGAACAACACTAGATAAAAAATCAAGTATAGAAAGCATGATTCAAAAATTAAAAGCTGAACTAGATATTATTATAGAAGACGGAAAAAAAGAAGAAGAAAAAGGAAAAGAAATTGCCGAAAAACTTCAAAAAGTAAAAGGTAAGAAAAACATGTTAATGAGTGATTTTTCTTCTCATGAGAAAAATATGATTACTCAAAATCATAAAATTAGCAGTTTAGAACGAGAAATTGAAGAAGGTGGAAATCTACCAAATAGCGTAAGAAAAGTATTAGAATCTTCTTCTTTATCAGGAATCCATAACACGATAGGAAATATATTAAATACCAAAGATGAATATGTAAAAGCTTTAAATATTGCGATTGCTGCGAATAAAAACTTTGTAATTACCAGTGATGAAGTATCCGCAAAACAAGCTATCAATTATTTAAAAGATAATCATTTAGGTAGAGGAACTTTCTTTCCATTAACTGTAATTACTTCTAGATATATAGATAAAGATGCTCTAAAAATATTAGAAAAAGACGAAGACTTCCTTGGTGTTTTAAGTGATTTAGTAGAATATGATAAGAAATATAAAAACATCGTAGAAAATCAACTTGGTACTGTCATTGTTGCGAAAGACTTAGATAGTGCGACACGTCTTAGTCAAAAGGTAAATAGACGATATAAAGTAGTAAGTCTAGATGGAGATGTAGTAAATGTAGGAGGAAGCTTAACTGGAGGATCTATTATCCGCCAAACGAAAAGTATTATTGTCTTAAAACAAGAATTAAAACGTCTAGTAGATAATAAAGCACTCCTAGAACAGGAATTAGAAGAGATAAAACAAGAATTAGAAGAAGTAGAAGAAGAAGTAAAAGAGATAGAAGAACAAGAATTCTTAATTTCTAAAAATAAAGTAACAATCAAAGAAAAATATGATACCAAAGCACAAGAAATCAAAGAAGGAAGAAAAAACTTAGAAGAAATAGAAAAACAGTGGCAAACATTAACAGCGCTTTCTAATAATTCTCTAGGTGACAAAGAACAAGAGTTAATTGAAAAGTATCACGCGCTAAGTGCTGAAAAAGCAACGCTTCAAATTAACTTAGATCAATTAAGAAAAGAAATAGAAGATATCAAAAAAGAACAAGAAGAACGCCTTGCAAATGACAAATTAAAAAATTCAAATTTAAGATCCTTAGAAAAATCTCTACATGAAAAAGAAGTATTAATGAATCGTTTAGAAATCAAAATGGATACGATGCTAGAAACATTAAATAACGAATATGAATTAACTTTTGAAAAGGCAAGAGAAGACTATCACTTAGACGTAGAACCGGAAGAAGCAAGAAGAAAAGTGAATACTTACCGAGCAAACATCAAACGTATTGGTATGGTAAATCTTGCTGCTATAGAAGAATATGAAAGAGTAAATACAAGATATGTATTCTTAACAAATCAAAGAGAAGATTTACTAAAAGCAGAAGATACCTTACTTGAAATTATGAATGAGATGGACGATGTTATGAAAGAAGAATTTAAAACGACATTTGAACAAATCACCAAAGAGTTTAGACAAGTATTTAAAGAACTATTTGGTGGAGGCCATGCAGATTTAAAACTAACAGAGCCAGACAATCTTCTGACAACAGGAATAGAAATTGTAGCGTCTCCTCCAGGAAAAAAACTAACAACAATCTCTCTATTATCAGGAGGAGAAAAAACACTAACTGCCATATCACTACTTTTTGCGATATTAAATGTAAGAACCGTACCATTCTGTTTATTTGATGAAGTAGAAGCAGCCTTAGATGAAGCAAATGTTGCTGAGTTTGGTAAATACTTAGATCATTATAAAAATAAAACTCAATTTTTAATCATTACTCATAAAAAGAAAACGATGGAATATGCAAATACCCTATATGGTATTACCATGCAAGAGTCAGGAGTATCAAAATTAGTGAGTGTAAAACTAAACGAAGCAGTAGAAACGTTATAAGAGAGCAAAAGCTCTCTTTTATTGACGAAGAAATAGTAAAGGGTTAAAATAAACATAAGAAAAGAGGAAAATATGATGCAAATTCTAGAAACAGCGATTATACCAATAGAATACGATGAATATACAAAAGAATCAGCTTTAGAATTAAAACATATATTAGAACAGAATCCTCAATTTTTTAAAGCCATATTTACACACTATCAACAAATTAGTTATCAAAAGAATCAAAACTCATTTTATCTCCAATCAAACAATACGATAAATATCTTAGAGAAAATGTATGCTGGACGTGCAGACAATTGCAACAAAAAGGATTGGTTAGATAAAGAGTCTGGATGCTCTCTATTATTATATACAATCAATAAAAAAATAAAAGGTGCATATGATTTTTCTGAGTTTCCAGAAGAAGAGATAATCCAATTTATAACATATGGCTATATACACGAAACGAAAGACTATGAAAATATAGAGAGTTATTTCATAAATCCGGAAGCAAAACAACAAGCAATAGAAGAATGGTTATATAGTAAATATAGTTTAGAATTATTAAATTACTTAATAGAAAAGCAATATAAAAAAATAGTAGAAAGACTACTACTTGGCAGGGAAGAAAACTTAGAAGAAACACTAAATACAATGATAAGAATAACATCAGAAGTAGAATGGTTTATGGAAGAACAAGAACAGGATTGTACGATATCGACCTCCCAAGAAGAAACAGACAATCTATGTAAAGAATTCTTAATGGAAATAGATCCCTCTTTAAATTGGTACAACTTGTTTTGCAATGCTAAAAAGACAGGGGTATTTATAGAAAATCAGAATGATAAGAGAGTTATAGAAAATAAAATAGAAGTAGACGATTGGTGTGTTTTTCAAGATGCGGATGGGCGTTGGTATATTTATAGTCCAAGAACCGGTACCATCCAGGATAGTATTTATACAATCCATGAGTTTATCCATTATGTAGTAAGAATCACACAACCTGTTCTAGAAGATAATGTTTGTGTTCTAACGGAGTTACCAAGTCTTTTCTTCGAAGCGTTGATGAGAAGATTTTTAATGACCCAGGGTTACCCACAAGAAGAATTAGAAAAAGACAAATACAATAGGCAACTAGGAATTAGTAAAATGAGCTCCCTACTATTAGATGTTTTATTTTATATTAAAAACATAAGTCATGGAGAAAAGATAACTTTGGAACAGGAACTGCAAAAAGAAAAAAAGAGATATAAAGAGTGGTGTTCCAATGAAGAAATAAACTTAGATTCTCTAAAAGAAAATATAATAAGAACCATGAAAACCAGTATAGAAGAATTGATAGAAGATCCCTTGTTTGTAGAAGAAACTTATCCTTATATTATAGGATACAGATATAGTAAATTATTATTAGATAAAGTAGACCAAGATAAGAATGTCATCACGGATATGATAAATATAACACCAATACTAAATACATTAACACCAAAAGAAATTTTGACAAGATTAGGATTAAAGGAGAAGGATAGTCAAAATTTAAATAATAAAAAAGGATTAATAAAAAGCGAAAAGAACTAAAAAGCGAAAAGACTTTTATCCTACAGAAGAATAATAGTTTTAGATGTTTCAGAAACAAAAAAGAGCTAGATAGCTCTATATTGATCCTTTCCTTTAAAAGGATTTTTTTTGTCTATATGATCAATAAATAAGACCCCATTTAAGTGATCAAGTTCATGTTGAAAACAAATAGCTAGCTCCTCACGAGCTCTAATATGAATTTTTCTGCCTTCCATATCATAAGCTTCCATCGTAACTCTAGCATATCTTGGAACAATTCCTTCAACGGGTCGATTAACCGATAAACAACCTTCACCCATCTCCACATAAATTTTCTCAACAGAATTACTAATAATCTTAGGGTTAATTAAAACATAAGTTTCAAATTCCCCCTCATCAATTTCATTCACAACGACAAAATATCTTTTTGGAACTCCTAATTGAATCGCAGACATCCCCATACCTGGACGTAAATCATATTCTTCAGACAATTCTTCAATTTGAGAATCATGTAAATAATCTATCATAGATTGAATCAAATCTTTATCCTTTTGCGTTAAAGGAAACTCAACTTCCTTACTAACCATACGTAGTCGTTTATCTTTTTCATCTAAAATATCCTTCATTTTTAGCATAGTACCACCTCATTACGCATTATAGTTTATCAAAAAAAGTAAGAAATGAAAAGATTATATTTTCTTTTTATAAAAAAACATGATTACTTATAAGTTATATTACCTAAATAATGACATTAAAAAAGTGTATATATGTATACACCTTTTTCTTAAACAGTCCAGCGGCAACCAATAACAATAACCAATAAGATAAATAATACTAAAATGATTGCATAAGTGGAGCTGTTGTTATGGCTGTAGTAAGGATAGTATGGCATTTGACTATATCCTCCGCCACAGCAAGTAGACCCATTACCATAATAATACATGAGATAGCCTCCTTTACTTAATCTATTATAAATTATGTAAATTGACAAAAAGTGTTAATAAAAAGGACCTAGGATAAATATAAGTAGAGAAAAAATTATTAAAATGTGGTATATTTAAATATAGAATGGAGAGTGATGCAATGAAAAAGATTATCAAGTACATTGATAAACCATTATTGATTGTTTCGGTATTACTTTTCATTATTGGACTAATTATGGTGTTTTCTGCCTCAAATGTAACAGCTTATATGTCCCATGATGTAAGTCCATATAATTACTTTATTAAGCAGGCAATATTTTTAATGGTAGGACTGGTAATGTCCCTCATTATGATAAAGTTTACAACGAAAGCGTATGGGATGTTTTCCTGGGGATTGCTAATTATTATTATGATAAGTTTATTGGCTTTGCTTATCATAGGGCAAGCAAAAAACAGGGCGATTTCTTGGTATGACTTAGGACCGATTAGTATTCAGCCAAGTGAATTTGCAAAAGTAATAACGATTGTATGGTTAGCAAGATACTATGAAAAAAACAAAAAAATGACGAGTTATGGAAAAAGTCTGTTTCCGTTAGGGGTATGCATCATGATTACCTTATTAATCTTTATTCAACCAGACTTAGGAACAGCAATTATTTATACGATAATCGTAGGAGTCATGTTTTTAGCTTCTCCGGTAATGAAAGAAATAAAAATGAAGACGATATTTGTTCTTCTAGGACTAGCTGTATTTGCAGGGATAGCTTTACTGGGTGCTGGTAAATCAGTGCTATTAGAACGTCAATTAGAACGTTTTGATTTTAGTAACCCATGTGAGAAACTATTAACTACCGGAAATCAAGTATGTAACTGTTACATTGCTATTAATAATGGGGGACTGACAGGAGTAGGTCTTGGTAACTCAATGCAAAAATACTTATATTTACCAGAACCATATACAGACTTTATTTTTGCCATTATCGTAGAAGAACTAGGAATTATTTTTGGCATAGGAATTATTCTAATGTATATGTTTGCATTATATAGAATATTAAAAATAGGAAGAGACAGTCCAACCAATAGAGGAGCTCTTCTATGTTATGGAGTAGCAGTCTATATCTTTTTACATATAGCCATTAACTTAATGGGAATATTTGGACTAATGCCAATGACAGGAGTACCATTACCATTCATGAGTTATGGAGGAAGTTTCACGATTTGTTTAATAGCAGCTTTAACTATTGTACAAAGAGTAAGTGTAGAAAATGGACTATGTAAGGAAATGCCTGAGAAAGCAAAGTAGATTGACTTTTCAGGCCTTTTTATGATAGAATAAAGCTCATTAAAAGGAGCAAAAACGAAAATGAGTAATCAAATAAAATTACTAAGAGATGCCTTGCTTAAAAATATAGCAAATGCGTCTCAAGTTTTTATTGTTGGACATAATACACCCGACTATGATGCTATTGGTTCTGCTCTAGGGGTTGCAACGATAGCAAGAGAATTAGATACCAAAGCCTATATTGTTGTAAATGATTTGGCTCAAGATTTGGATTCTGGTGTAGCTAAAATAATAGAAGATACCAAAGATGATTATCACTTTATCACTTTAGAAGAATACCAAGCCTTAGCTAACAAAAATTCTCTACTAATTACCGTAGATGTAAATAAAAAATATTTAACATCAGTAGAAAATGACTTAGATAAAGTAGGAAAAATTATAGTAATTGATCATCACCAAGAAACAGAACAAACGATAACAGCTGACTATAAACATATAGATGAACGTGCTTCAAGTACATGTGAAATAGTAGCCCAACTTTTACACAACTTAAAAATAAACTATTCTGAAGAAATGGCTAACTATTTATATGCTGGTATTGTTTTGGATACAAAAAGCTTTCAAAAAAACACAACAGCAATCACTCACGATACAGCTGAAAAATTATATGCTAGAGGAGCGAGTTATGAAGTGGTTAGTAGATGGCGTGTTGCAAATTACGAAGAAGACAAAAAAGTAAATAATTTAATCTTTGGTTCTAATATAATAAGAGAAATTGGGTCAAGCGAAATAACGGAAATCACAATAAATAATAATTCTATTCGAGTATACACTAATATTTTAGGTGCCCCACAAGTTTCTTTTGCAATTAACAGAATAACACCGCATGAAATTTATCGTAGAGATTTATTAGCAAAAGCCGCAGATAAAATTGTCGCAAAGTATGCAGAAGTAGCCGTAGTAATGGGATATGTAGATGAAGAAACCGTAGGAATCTGCGCAAGAAGTAAAGTAAACCTAAATGTAGGGAATTTATTAGAGATATTTGAAGAAAAAGACTACACATGCTTTCCTCAGGAAACTACCCCTAAATCTCCGGTATGTGGTGGAGGTGGTGGTCAACAAATTGCTGGTGGAAGTGTAACAACATCAAATATCTTCTCTTTAGAAGAACTGTTGATGAACCAATTATCAGAAATGAAAGTTGATGAAGAAAATATTGTGTCACAGCAAGAATCAGCAGATACCATCGTAATAGTAGAAAAGGAAGAAGAAAGATTAGTAGAAAATAAAGGAACTGGAACAGGAAAAATAAAAACCAAATGCGAAAATGGAAAAGTTCACTAAGAACTTTTCTTTTTTTATCTAATAATAAAAGAGAGGAGGTCATATGTCATTTCATTATAGGTACAGAAAACAAATAAGAATAGGAATAATTATACTATTATTAATAGGAAGTATAATAAGTTTTAGTGTTTATAAATTTCAAACATCCAAAAAAGAAAGACCCAAAACCATAGAAAAAATAAAATTAAAAAAAGAAAATGAAAAGGAAATCAAATTGGAAAAACCGGAACAATATATGGTTGATATCAAAGGAGAAGTAATAACACCAGGAATCTATCAATTAGAAAAAGATGCTAGAGTAGTAGATGTAATAGAAAAAGCAGGAGGCCTAACAGAAAATGCAGATACGACAGTAATTAATTTAAGTAAGAAAATAACCGACGAAATGGTAATTATTATTTATAGTAAAAAAGAAGTAGGAAACTGGATAACAACAAAAGAACAAGAAAAATATCTCCAAGAAAAATGTATATCTCCAGAAGAAGGACAAGTAGAAAATGATGCTTGTATAGAAAGTGATTCACCAACTACTTCTCAGTCACCATCAACAATAAATATTAATACTGCAACCAAAGAAGAATTAATGACTCTATCGGGAATAGGTGAGGCGAAAGCAGAAGCCATTATTACCTACCGAGAACAAACCCCATTTGAAACAATAGAAGATTTAAAAAATGTTTCAGGAATAGGGGATGCCATCTATGAAGAGATTAAAAATCATATTACAGTCTAAAAAAAACTTATGTATCATACTTCTACTAACAGGAATAATTACCATAATAAGGTTAAATATTCCCCATCAATCAAAATATCAAGAAGATACAAAAAATATAATTGGAACACTAATAAGTATACAAGCAGATGAAAATAAAGTGACATTAATAGTCAAAGGAAAAGAAAAAATACAAGGAACCTATTATTTCAATACTGAAAAAGAAAGAAAAAAAATACAAGAAACCTTGAATTTAGGAGATACCATAAAAATAATTGGAACCTTATCTTTACCCAGGGAACCAACCACAGAAAATTTATTTAACTACAAAAAGTATTTAAATAAACAGAAAATATATTATCTAATAGAAATAGACAAAATAATAAAGGAAAAGGAAAATACTTCCCTCTATTATAAAATAAAAAATAAATTAGAAAAGAAAATAACAAATCCATATATCAAAGCATTCCTAATAGGAAACCAAGATACTATTAGTTCGGAGGCAAAAACTAGTTATCAAGAAAACGGAATCAGTCATTTATTTGCTATGAGTGGAATGCAGTTTTATCTTCTGGCAAACTTCCTATTAAGCCTTTTAAAATTAATAAATATAAAAGAAAAAACAGGATATAAAATAGTATTTCTAATATTATTTTGCTATTTAATCTTAATAGAGAAAACCGCATCCATCATAAGAAGTATTTTATTTTTCTTTATTTTTTCTATAAATAAAGTATGGAATTTATCTTTAAATAAAACAACTCTAATAATTTTATCTTTATCAATAACATTATTAATTAATCCCTTTTATATTACAGAAGTAGCATTTTGGTATTCCTATGTAATTAGTATTGGCCTTCTACTATTTACAAAAGAAGACCAATCCTATTTAAAAACATTATTAAAAACATCATCTCTTGCCTTCTTCCTAAGTATTCCAATTAGTCTTTATTACTTTTATGAAATAAATATACTAAGTATAATTTACAATTTATTTTATATTCCCTTTGTAAATATTATTTTATTTCCAGCTAGTATGATAACTTTTTTATGTCCAATATTAGAACCAATCTATAATATATTAATTGTAATACTAGAAACCTCATCTATCTATTTAAGTAAAATTACTTTTGGTAAATTTATATTCGCCAAAATTCCTATCATTTTTTATCTTTTATATCTAATAATCATATTTAGAATATTAAAAACAAACAAAAAGAAATGGAAAATAATTCTGATAATAGGATTAGTTCTACATTATATCGCACCAACATATTACACCAAAGACTTTATAAAAATAATTGATGTATCACAAGGAGACTCCATTATAATTTATTCCAAGGGTCATACTGCTTTAATCGATACAGGAGGAAAAATAATATATGATGAAAATAAAAAATCAACATCAATTACCCAATATATAACAATTCCTTTATTAAAAAGTTTAGGTATAAAAAAATTAGATTATGTATTTTTAACTCATGGAGATCAAGATCATATGGGAGAAATAGATTACCTATACAACCATTTTAAAATAGAAAAAATATATTTAAATTTAGGAGAAGAAAAGGAAATAGAAAAAGAAGTGATAAAAGGAATAAAAAATGTAGAGAAAGTATACCAAGAAGAAATGTTTCAAATAGGAAATTTTACTATGTATCAATTAAACAAAGAATGGAAAGAAGAAAATACCAGTAGTTCTGTATTTTATGTATCCCATAAGAAATTAAATGCTTTACTAATGGGGGATGCTACCATTGATACAGAAAACTATCTACAAAAAAATTATAAATTAAAAACAGATATAATAAAAATAGGACATCATGGTTCAGATACTAGTACCAGTCTTTCCTTTTTAAAAGCCACAAGTCCAAGACTAGCCATAATATCAGTGGGGGAAGATAATATTTATCATCATCCAAGTAATGAAGTGTTAAATCGCCTAAAAAAAGAAAAAATCCCCTTTTTAACAACAATAGAATCAGGAACGATTACTATTTTCCCAGAAAAAGAAGAAATAAAAGAAGACAAAACAAAGATAGACAATTAGAAAAAAACAAGTTACAATAAAGTGAGTAAAGGTGATTTTATGAAAAATATAAATAAGGTGTTAGAACAAGAAAGAGATCAATTAAAATTAGTTCATGCCTACCAAGATGCATGTAGTAATAAAGAGTTTAAAGAATTTATAGAAACACTCCCTATAGAAGAAGAAATTTTAATAAAATATACATCTAGTCTAGAAGATGCCTGTGAAGAATATAAAAACTGTAAAAAATGTAAAGGACTAGCTTGTTGCAAAAATAAAGTAGTAGGGTATAGATATACCCCAGAAAAAGAAAAGAATATTATTAAATTTTCTTATAATGCATGTAAATGGAATCGGCTTTCTATGAAAGAGAATGCTTATAAAGAAAATTTGGAATTATTTGATATGCCAATAGAAATAAAAGAAGCATCTCTAAAAGAAGTGTATACAGACGATAAATCAAGAGTACCAATTATTCATTATTTTAAAGAGTTTATTGAGCAGTATAATAAAAAAGAAAATCCCAAGGGACTCTATTTAACAGGATCTTTTGGTAGTGGAAAAACATATTTAATAGCTGCTTTACTAAATGAAATGGCCAGAAAAAAAGTAGAATGTGCTCTGGTATATTATCCAGAATTTCTAAGAAGTCTAAAAGCCTCTTTCCAAACAGATTATACAGAGAAATTTGACTTTATAAAAAAATCCCCAATACTATTATTAGATGATATTGGAGCCGAAAATGAAAGTAACTGGTCAAGAGATGAAGTATTAGGACCTATATTGCAGTATCGGATGCAAAATCATCTTCCGACGTTCTTCACATCAAATCTAACTTTAGAAGAGTTAGAAGCAGCCCTTGCAACGACATCTTCTGGCGTGGATAAAGTAAAAGCAAGAAGAATTATAGAAAGAATTAAACAATTAACAATACCGATGGAATTGATTGGAAAAAACAGAAGAAATTAATCTTTTGTTTTTCTTTACAAAAACTAAAAAAAATGGTATTATATATTCATTTCTGGGGGAGTTGCAATGAAGGTACTAAGAAAGTTAAATCAAAAAGAAATTATCAAAAAAGTATCCATATTTTTGTTGTTAGTAGCTTTTTTTCTATCGTATTACAAAAATAATTTAAACGTTCAAAGTTACACCATTGATTATGAAATTATTAATACCAAAGATATGGCAATGGTAAGCATTCCAGAAAAAACAGATTCTTCTTCTGAAGAATCAAAAAATGTATTTGATATTTATAAAGAAATGACAAGTGGAACGCATGAAACAAAGGAATCACCTGTTGCCGTTTCCTTACCAGTCAAAAATAATACAGTCGCAACCTTAGAAGCCCCTAGACAGATTTGGTATCTTCCGACAGAAATGGGAACAATAACTAGTTATGTCAGTGCTTCACACTTTGCCTTAGATATTACAAGTCCAAGAGGAAGTGCAGAACCAATATATCCAGTGGCTAATGGAACTATATCAGGAATATATCGAGATTCCGCAGGAGCAAATATTGTAACTGTAACTCATAACATCAACGGGCAGTATTATACCTCACAATATGTTCATCTATCCAGTTATGCACCAAACTTATATATTGGAAAACCAGTAACCATAAATGATTATCTAGGGTTTATGGGAACAACAGGAAGATCAACAGGAGTCCACTTACATTTAGCCGTCCTAGATTGCAGTATTTTTGATTCCAATGATCCGAATTGTTCAGGATTAAACGGATTTTTCCGCTACGGAAGAACAAGATATTACCAAGGGTTTTTAGGATTACAATCAATGATGAATGTTCCGTACTCTTGGACAAGTAGATCAGGATAAACGCATGAAATTTTAAAATCATGTGTTTTTTTCTAGCAGTTTAGCTATGTCTTTAGTATTTAATAAC
>CALVKW010000040.1 GCA_944333345.1 uncultured Bacilli bacterium
AATGGTAGCTGCCAGTGTCAAGCCTTATAGGCTTCAGAGAAAAACCACCCTTTTTAAGGGTGGATTTTTACTTATAAAGAATGTTTTTCAATTAAATAATTTAAAAAAGCCTGACAACCAAGTTCTATTTCTTGATAAGTAACAGTAAAATTACCAGTATACCAAGGATCAGCAATATCTTTTTTTAACGAAGTAAAATCAAGCAAGCGATGAATTTTTAAATCTTTATCATGAATAAATAAATTTCTCATTAAACGACTATTTAAAGAATCAACACTAATAAAGTAATCAAAAGAATCATAATCTTCTTTTTTTAATTGCGTTGCATATCGTAATGTATAAGGAATATGATGACGTTCCAATTCATTAATTGTACCCGAATGAACAGACTTACCTAATTCTTCATCACTAGTCCCACGAGATAAAACAGATATTTTATCTTCTAAATTAGCTTTTTTTACCATATCTTTAAAAACAAACTCTGCCATAGGACTTCTACAAATGTTTCCTAAACAAACAAAACAAACTCGAATCATGCAATCACCCTTTCTCTAATAGAATAACATAGAATAAAAAATTAACAAAGAATTATGATATAATAAAATAGAAGGTAGGTAAAAGTATGACAGAAGAAGAAAAAATCGAATATTTAGAATTTGCTAAGAAATTAAGTAAAGAAGCAGGAAAAATTATGCTTGAATATTTTAATAAAGATAATGATTATAATTATAAATCGGATAGGACTATCGTAACAGAAGTGGATAAAAAGATTAATACGTTAATCATTGATGAAATTAGAAAAAAATATCCAACACACGCTATTGATGGAGAAGAAGAAAAATATGGAAAAAGTAAGTATACATGGATTTGTGATCCGATTGATGGGACAGCAATGTATGCTAGAAAAATACCCGTATCGGTTTTTTCACTAGCTCTTGCAGAAGATGGAATCCCTAAAATAGGAGTAGTATATGACCCATTTATGGATAATTTATATAGTGCCGCAATAGGTATGGGAGCATATCAAAATAATACACCAATACATGTAAATAATTATAAAATGGAAGATAAAGAATCTCTTCTCTTAGTAGATATGTGGCCAACGGCAGAATATAATCTATATCCTACACTAGAAATATTAGGTAAAAAATGTTACACAATAAGTATCGGAAGTATTATTAGAGCCGGAACAAGTCTAGCAAAAGGAGATTTTACCCTAGCTTTATTTCCAGGTACCAAAGATAAAAATTGTGACATCGCCGCTTTAAAAGTAATAATCGAAGAAGCTGGTGGTAAAGTAACAAATCTATTCGGTAAAGAACAACGCTATGACCAACCAATTCATGGAGCAATATTAAGTAATGGTCTAGTCCATGAAGAAATTGTACAACTATTAAAAGAAAAATTAGAAAATAATAATTGATATCTAGGATTTAAAATTTATCTATGATAGAATAAAATTAAATAGAGTAGAGTAAGAGGTTTCATATGAATATAGTAGTAGGATGTATTGTAAAAAAAGATGATAAGTTTTTAATGGTAAAAGAAGGCGCTGGAAGATGTCAAGGGATGTGGAATTTTCCTATAGGCCACTTAGAAGAAAATGAAACAATATTAGAAGGTGCCAAGAGAGAGACATTAGAAGAAACTGGATACTTAGTAGATATCAATCACATGTTACCAATCATGGAATTATATCAGAATAATAAAAAATATATACTAATTCGCTTTTTAGCAACCCCTAAAGAAAAAATAAAAGATGAATATGATAAAATTGCTGAAATAAAATGGATGAATACCGAAGAAATACTGAAAATTCCCAAAGAAAACTTTAGAGGCTATGAGTCAAATAGAAAAGTCTTAGAGCAAGTACAAAAAGAAAATATATACTCCATGGAAATTATAGAAAGTTTAGAGTAAAGGAGAAAAATATGTTTTTAACTATCCCCTGTATTATTACAATAATAATTTTGATAATAGAATTAAATAATAAAACAAACGAATTGACAAAATTAAAACAAGAAAATGACATGCTTCATGAAAATATCTATCACATGGCAAATAAATTAAATAGTATAGATTTATCAAAAGTAAAGAAGAAAAAAGAAGACAAAACAAAAGAAAAGGTAGAATTACCATCTAACATACCAGAAAACATATCAAACGAATTCGTAGTAGAGCCTAAAAAAGAAATAAATCGTAATAATTTAATATTAATTACCGGTTCTATTTTTATAGTTTTAGCAGCCTTCTTATTTATAACATCTACATGGAACGTATTACCAAATATAATAAAGACACTAATACTATTTTTTATGATTTTTGTTTTTCTAGGAATTAGTTATTTTGCCGGAGAAAAGTTAAAAATTGAAAAAACATCCAAAGCCTTTTTCTATATCGCAATGATTTATATTCCTATTGTACTTTACTCTATTGCTTACCTAGGTCTACTAGGAAATTATTTTATGGAAGGAAAGGGACTTTCTCTATATTTATCTATTACCTCTACGATAACTGCAATAATTTATGTACTATATTCTAAAAAAGAGAAAAAATTATTATATGCAAATTATTTATTCCAAATAATTGCTATAATTAATTTTGGCATTTTTCTAAATCGAGGATATGAAATAATTTATCTATTATTAACACTTTATAATTTAGCTATTTTAATTAAAAATGTATATAGTAAAAAAGAAAGTATATCAAATAAATTAGAAAATATATTAATAATTTTCTTATCCATTATGATTACATTAAATGTAGCAGGAAGAATATTTGCCATTCAAATGCCAGGGGAATTTTCTATTTCGATCGAATTAATCCTATCAACATTATTGTTATTAGGAATAACTTTTTATCGTAGTAAAGAAACATCCTATATACATGGCTTAAGTTCACTACTTTGTATTGTAGGAGTAGCAAGTATCGTAACCAAGATAAATTTACCATTACCAGCACAAGAAATATTAATTTTATTAACAATAATAGGAGTATATCTAAGAAGTGAATTCTACCAAAAAAATAGTCAAACTCTAGATTGGATAATAATAATTATTACTTTAGTAACACTATTTCTTGCAGCCATACAAAACACAATATGGGTACCAATACTAATAGTAATAACAGCCATAATATTAAATTTTTATCGCTATATAAAAGTAAAATGGGATATTCATATCGCTTTAATTATATGGTTAATAGCACTTTTCTATATTTTAATAATTAATGCTTTTGATTTAGGATATTATGAATTTATCTTATTCTTAACAATCAGTGAAATAATAGCCTATTTAGTAATAAAAAATACAAAAAATGAATCTTTACACAAGATAATAGAAATAAATACAAACATCATCATATTACCAAATTTAATATACTTTGCTATAACAGATGTTATCAATGGTCAGAATACTGTATTTTTAATACCACTAGTAATAATGATAACAAGTTATTTAAATTATAAAGAACAGAAAAAAAGTTATCATCTATTAATTGCTTACATCTCATCGGCTATACTATTAGAAACGATAAATAATTTGTGGATGATATCTCCAGACAGATATTTATCATTTATTATAGTTACAATAGTAGTATTGATGATAAAGTTTTATAAAAAGGAAAAAATAGAAGAAGAGAAAGTATTTATTATTCAATACATAATTTCATTACTACCAATATTATTTATAGAAAAAAATTTAAACTTTTTATTAGCAATTATCAGTATACTAGGGACACTTATTTATAATGAAAAATATCAACACAACAAAAAATTAAAATATATATCTTACATATTTTTAACTTTATTTCTTTACTCAGAAAAAGTAACATTGCTAGGAATAACAATCAATCCAATCATTAGTTTAATCACAATAATTTATTGGATGACAAAAAGTTATTTAAGTGAGGAAAGACTAATAACAGATTGGTTAGCCTTAACCTATATTATATTAGATTATATAATGTATCCACTAAATCAATATTTTACAATCATCTTATTAATGGTCTGGTCATTAGCAAATTTTGATTCAAAGAAAAAATATCACAATTTCATAAAAACCGTTCTTTATGTAAATGGTTTATGGTTATATAATGCAATTGTTCATGATGTCAATTTAGAAAATATTACATTACTAAATCTCTTTGGGTATTTTACAACATTATATCTATTTACTAGAACTATTTTATGCGAAAAATATCACGAATTAGCAACCGGACTAGAGTGGGGAATAACGATAATATTATGTCTTATTGCAATAGTAATTTATCAAAATGAATTAGACGGAATTTTATTTGTCAGTTTCTTAATACTCATGATGGCAGTAAGTTATTTAAAAAAATTAGAACCTACTTTTTATATAAGTTTAGTATTTATTATAATAAACGCCTTCTTATTAACAAGAGAATTTTGGTTTAGCTTGCCATGGTGGCTTTATTTATTAGTAATTGGATTTATTTTAATTCTTTTTGCAACTAATAATGAATTACAAACAAGCATCAAAAGACAAAAAATATTAAAAATGTGGAGAAAACATTTTAAAGATGAGGTATAATATAAGAGATAGAAAGGGTAGAGGAAATGGAAGATAATTATCAAAAAGAATTAAAAATAGTAATAGAAGAATTAAAAACAAATGTGAAAACAGGTTTGTCAAGTGCAGAGGTAAGAAAACGTCAAGAACAATATGGATTTAATGAACTACAACCAAAAAAGAAAAAAACAATTTTTAAAATGATTATAGAGCAACTAACCGATAAAATGATTATTATTTTGTTAATAGCATCTTTATTGTCATTTCTATTAGGTGAGACATTAGAAGGATTTGTCATTTTATTTATCATTGCCCTAAATATTTTGATTAGTGTAATTCAAGAGAAAAAAGCAAGTGACGCTCTAGAAGCGTTAAAAAATATGAATGCACCACATTCCTTAGTTCTAAGAAATGGTAAAAAAGAAAAAATCTTAGCCAAGGATTTAGTACCAGGAGATATTGTTTATCTAGAAGCAGGTAATATTATTCCAGCAGATATTAGATGGGTAGAAGAACACGAAATATTAGTAGATGAATCTGCACTAACAGGAGAAAGTATTGCTGTTGAAAAAGACAAAGACTATATTGGAAAAGAAAATGATCCATTAGGGGAAAGACAAAATATGGGATTTTCATCAACAATTATTAGTAATGGTACTGGAATAGGAGTAGTTACTAATATAGGAATGACAACAGAAATCGGTACAATCGCCAAACTGTTAGATGATGAAAATCTAGAAACACCATTAAAGAAAAAATTAAATAAAATTGGAAAAGTGCTAAGTATTTTAGGAATTATTATTAGTATATTAATCTTTATTATAGGGTTAATTCATGGAAAAGATTTAATTGAAATCTTAATGATTGCTGTATCATTAGCTATATCTGTAATACCAGAAGGATTACCTGCAACAGTCACGGTAGTTATGGCTATTGGAGTACAACGTATGGCTAAAAAACGTGCTTTAGTAAAACAACTACCTGCGGTAGAAACATTAGGAAGTGCAACTGTAATCTGTACAGATAAAACAGGTACTTTAACCGAAAATAAAATGACAGTAACAGAATATTATACAGCAGATAATTTAGTTGAAGGTAAAGAAAATAAACTAACAGATAAATTAGTAACCTGTGGAGTTTTATGTAATAACGCAAGTATTATAAAGGGAGAAGTCCAAGGAGATCCAACCGAAGGAGCCTTACTGTTATTTGCAGAAAAAAACAAATATAAAGTGGATAAGATAATAGAAGATAATGTAAAAACACAGGAGAAACCATTTGATTCTGATAGAAAATTAATGACCGTAGTTTGTAAAGATACGGAAAATAAACAAACCGCCTATGTAAAAGGCGCACCAGAAGAATTAATCGCAAAATGTACTTATGCATTAATTGATGGTAAGAAGAAAAAACTTACTAAAGAAGGAAAAGATAAGATTCTAGCAAAAAGCGAAGAATTATCAAATGATGCCCTTAGAAGCTTAGCTTTTGCCTATAAAACAGAAAAATTAAAAATAAATGAAGTGGAAGAAGAGTTAATTTTCTTAGGTATCGTAGGAATGATTGATCCTCCAAGAAAAGAAGTTATGGCCTCTATTCAAAGTTGCCATACCGCAGGAATTAGAGTAGTAATGATTACTGGAGACCATAAAGCAACAGCAGTAGCAATTGCTAAAAAGTTAGGAATTTTCCAAGAAGGAGACCTAGCAATTAATGTAGAAGAATTCCATGCAATGGATGAAAAAGAATTATCAGAAAAAATATCTAAAATTAGTGTTTTTTCAAGAGTTAGTCCGAAAGATAAATTAGATATTGTAAAAGCATTACAAAAGAAACATGAAATTGTCGGAATGACAGGAGATGGAGTAAATGATGCTCCAGCATTAAATACAGCGGATATCGGTATTGCTATGGGTAAAAACGGAACAGATGTTGCAAAAGATGCTGCAGACATGTTACTGTTAGATGATAATTTTTCAACCATAGAAGTAGCCATCAAAGAAGGAAGAAGAATTTATCGTAATATTCAAAAAGTTATCCAGTTTTTATTAACGGGAAATATTGCGGAAGTATTAACAATTTTCTTAGCTATCGTATTTAATTTACAAACACCAATTTTAGCAGTTCATATTTTATTTGTAAACTTAATCACTGATACATTACCAGCATTAGCATTAGGAGTAGACCCTGCAAATAAAAACACCATGAAACACCCACCTACAAAAAAAGGAACACTTTTTGAAAAAAGTATGGTATGTAATATAGCCTACTATGGAGCTCTATTAACATTATTATCATTTTCAGCTTATTTCATTGGGCTAAAAGAAAGCTATGAGACAGCCATTACTATGACATTTATTACATTATGTCTATCGCAAATCGTACATGCAATGAATCAACATTCTAACACATTATCTTTCTTTTCAAAAGACCAACCAAAAAACAAAATGTTATTTTTAGCAATGCTAGCCTCCGTTACTATGTTAATGATTATCATCTTTGTACCAGTATTAAGTGAATTTTTCTCAATAGTAGCACTAAATACAACACAATGGCTAATAGTAATAGGCTTATCCTTAATGCCATTAGTGGTATCAGAAATAGTAAAACTATTTGCCCCAAAAGAAGAAAAATAAAAAGGAAGGAAGTATATGAAAAAAATAGTAAATACAGCATTAATTTATGCAATCATTGCCATGCTTTGTGGAATTCTTTATAGAGAAGGGAGTAGGTTTTTAGAACTAACAGATAGTACTTCTTGGAGCCTAACACATACACATTTCTTTATTTTAGGAATGTTCTTCTTTTTAATAGTCTTAGTACTAGAAAAAGAGTTTCTCATTACAAAAGATAAAAAATTCAATATATTTTATATCATCTATAATCTAGGATTAATCATAACGGGAATTATGCTATGGGTGAGAGGAATGATAGATATTGTAGGAAATGTCTCTTCTACTTATGATAAAATGGTAAGCGGAATAAGTGGAATAGGACATATATTATTAGGAGTAGGAATTATTTTATTCTTTATAATTCTAAATAATAAGATAAAAGGGAAAAATAAAACGACTTAATATTAAGCCGTTTTTTATTATCTATTAGTTTTCTGATAAGCGTGTCCAGATATCTTCTGCACTTTTTCTACACTTCCAACTAGAGATTCAGCATAAGTATAGATACTATCTTCATTAACACTATCCTCTCCAACAAATTTGACATTATCCACATCTTTTAACATTGGAACTCCATCAACAGTTGTAAACTGAATTTTATCATCACCAAAACGACGATAAGAATCAACATCATAAATATTAGCTTGATCATTTTCTAACACAATGGCATATTGATAAGTATATTCTCTTCCTAAATATTTTTTATATCCAATCTCATCAATGTTATCTAAATTTAAACCTTGTACTACATCATAACAAACAACTTCAGAATCTCCAGCAATTTGACATGCATAATCATAAGCTTCCTCATAGCTAGAAAAGTTAAGAAGCTGTGCATCTCTTAATGAAGTTATAACATCAAGCCCATCTTGTGTACGAATCTGAACAGTACTACCAGCATTATCATAATAATTTTGTACTAATGTCAAAGAAACTACATCGCCATTAGCCTCCAATAATGTATTGAATTGTTTTTCTGTATCAATAAGATCCGTATTTCCAGAATAATAATTAATTTGATCACTAGTTAAACAACTTAAGGCAACAGGTACTCCTGTAAAAACAACA
The DNA here is from genome assembly GCA_944333345.1 of uncultured Bacilli bacterium. GTDB lineage: Bacteria > Bacillota_I > Bacilli_A > RF39 > UBA660 > Faecimonas. The sequence goes on from CALVKW010000040.1 coordinate 8,276, forward strand.
GCTGCAAGAAGAGTTGCTTTCAAAAATCCATTTTTATCATCCATATCGCTCATAAAATTCCTCCTTAAAAATATATAGATAAATTATATTGGAAAAATAAAAGAAAGGCAAATGTTAATTTGCTTTCTGACTAAATATATATAGTAGTTGCTCTATCTCTGGATAACTTTTAGGAATATTTATACTAGTAGTAAAATGTCTGTCACCACGTTTTGCCTGATAAGTAATATGGTAATAAAAGAGACGATTAGAAATACGTGTTACTTTTTCTATTTCCCAACCGAAATCTTCATAAGAAGTAATTTCTGTTTCAATATTATATAAGATATGAAAATTTCCTAAAGAATCTAAGATTTGTTGAGTAGTATCTATGTTTTGTAAATTCTGAATAGCACCCCGTATTTGCGAAACAATACCGTGATCTACACGACTATTTAAAAATGTTTTTCCAAACAGATTTGTAAATCCTGCTTCCTGAATATGTAAAACCAGTAATTTATTATGAATAGTCCGTACAAAAATAAATTTTAAGATATTAGATTTAATACTACGTATCACGGAAAAAATTCCAACACCCACAAAAAATAAAATAAATAGAAGAACAGAAATAACATGTAAACTAGAATGATTATTTAAAGGAGCACCTTGATTAAAAAGTAAAAGAAAAGATAGCAAAAAAACTAGGACGATAGGTATAAGAATACTAATTAATATGGCTTGATGAAGTTTTTTCTGATAAGTATCTTTGTTTTTTACATCATACCAAATATGCATAATATCACCTCTATAATTATAATAGCAATAAAACATCCTAATAGAAAAGAGAAGTGCCAAAGATTAGTGTAAACTAGACATTTTTATCGTTTTATATTATAACTATCCCACATAAATTGAAAGGGAAAATAATAATGATAAATCAAATAGTGCCTGATTCTTTTGTAGCAATCAGTGACTTTCATGCAATAGAATGGTTATTAGAAAAAGGAAAGAATCATTATCTAAATGAATATGATAAAATATTTATCTTAGGAGATGCAACAGAATGTGGAGAAAAAGAATGCTTTATTTTGCAAAATATTAGCACTCTTACTTGACAAGTGCTAAAAGTGGAGTATAATATACAATGAAGGGGTGATAATATGTATAATAATTATGAACAAGAACAAGAAGAAAATGTTCTAGAAAAATATGGACGTGACATTACTGCTGAAGCTAAAAAAGGTAAAATTGACCCAGTAATTGGCCGTGATGAAGAAATTCGTAGTATCACCAGAGTATTATCAAGAAAAACAAAGAATAACCCAGTTCTAATTGGAGAACCTGGTGTAGGTAAAACAGCTATTGTAGAAGGTTTAGCCTTAAGAATTATCAAAGGTGATGTACCTTCCAGTTTAAAAGATAAAACAGTCTGGGAACTAGATATGGCATCTTTAATTGCTGGTGCCAAATATCGTGGTGAGTTTGAGGAAAGACTAAAAAAGGTCTTAAATGAAATAAAGAAAAGTGAAGGCGACATCATCATGTTTATCGATGAGATTCACATGATAGTGGGTACTGGTAGAACCGATGGTGCCATGGACACTTCAAATATCTTAAAACCAATGCTTGCTCGTGGTGAAATTCATGTAATAGGTGCGACAACACTAAATGAATATAGACAATATATAGAAAAAGATGGAGCACTAGAAAGACGTTTCCAAAAAATCAAAGTAGAAGAACCAAATGTCGAAGATACTATCACAATTCTACGTGGATTAAAAGAACGTTTTGAAATCCATCATGGTGTAACGATTCAAGATAAAGCACTGATTGCTGCTGCAACGCTATCAAATAGATATATTACAGATCGTTATTTACCAGATAAAGCAATCGACTTAGTAGATGAAGCTTGTGCAACTATTCGTGTACAAATGGACTCTGTTCCATTCGAACTAGACAACTTAACTCATCGAATTATGAGACTAGAAATCGAACGTCAAGCAATCAAAAAAGAAAAAGACGAAATATCTAAAAAACGTCGTGAAGATATTGACAAAAATCTAGTAACGATGAAACAAAAGGAACAGGAATTAACCGAAGCTTGGAATAAAGAAAAGAATCTAAACGAAAATATTAAGAAGAAGAAAAAAGAAATTGAAGAAGCAAAATTTAAACTAGATCAAGCAGAAAATAAATATGATCTAGAACAAGCTGCTATTCTAAGACATGGTACGATTCCAAAACTTGAAAAAGAATTGGAAGAGTTAAATAATACGGAAAAGAATAAAATTTTAAGTGATACGGTAACCGAAGACGATATCGCTAAAATCATTGCCAAGTGGACCAATATTCCAGTTGCAAAACTAGTAAGCAGTGAAAAAGATAAATTACTACACCTAGAAGATAACATGAAAAAACGTGTTATGGGACAAGACGAAGCACTAGAATTAGTAAGTGATGCGGTAATCAAATCAAGAAGTGGTATCAAAGATCCAAATAGACCAATTGCATCCTTCCTATTCTTAGGACCAACTGGTGTAGGTAAAACAGAAGTCGCAAGAACACTTGCCTATGAACTATTTGATGATGAACGTCATATGATAAGAATTGATATGAGTGAATATATGGAAAAATTCTCTGTATCAAGACTAATTGGTTCGCCTCCAGGATATGTAGGATATGAAGAAGGTGGACAATTAACAGAAGCTGTAAGACGTAATCCATATAGTATTGTCTTATTTGATGAGGTAGAAAAAGCCCACCCAGAAGTACTAAACTTATTACTACAAATTCTAGACGATGGACGTGTAACAGACTCTAATGGTAGAACAGTAGACTTTAAAAATACCATCATCATCATGACCTCTAATTTAGGTAGTGAACATATCTTAAATGGAAATACAGACCAAGTAATGCAAGACGTCAGAGAACATTTTCGTCCAGAATTTATCAATCGTATCGATGAAGTAATTGTCTTTAATCCATTAACAAAATCTGCTATCGGTCATATCTTAGATAAGATTATAAATGAAATTGAAAACAGATTAAAAGATATTAACTTAAAAATTAACTTAACAGAGAAAGCAAAAGAACAATTAATCGATGACGGATATGATATCAACTATGGTGCTAGACCACTAAAACGTTTAGTATCTAGAACTATAGAGACAATGTTATCAAAAATGATAATAGCAGGTGAGATTAAACCAAACGGCACGGTAACTATCGACTACGAAAACAATAATTATATAATTAAAAATTAAGAGGAAAAGCTCCTCTTTTTTTGGTATAATATAAAGCAAAGAAAGGAACTATTTAAAATGACAAAAGAAGATAAAGATACAGTATTACAATATTACAATATGTAAAAACTCCTTTTATAAAGGTAGAGGAAAACTTAATAAATGGTGAGTTAATAACACAAATGACTTCATTTGGTATAGAAAGCCGAAAAATATTTACTATTTTTATAAATAATGAGTTAATAGAACATTGGCTTCATACTATGAAATGTGTCAAAATGAAAGAAGCAGGCCAAAAGAAGAATTAGATTTAAACCACTTCTTTGGACAAAAGAGCCTACAAGAAACAGCATCATCCATAGGAGATACAAAACTAGAAGAGGAAGTAGATTATCTAAACAGTAAAGGAATAACAACTGTAGAAGACTATAGGAATTCACTAACTACTACAAATAGAAGATTAGAAAGTATTCATATGAAAAATGTTCTTTTAATTTATGAAGGTCTAACCTTTCTAGCATTCTCTAAAAAAGAGGAAAAACAAGCAATATTAATAAAACAATAAAAGAAAGTAAAGAGGAAAGAAAATATGAAAAAACAAGAAGCACAAGAATTAGCTATCGATAAATCTAAAGAAATGATAGGATATTTAGAACAATTTTTATCGGGTGAAAAAATAACAGGAAAAATGATATTTCGTACCAAGAAAATTGAGGGAGAACCTGAAAAAATGTGTTTCGTAGATATCATGTTAAATAATGGTTTAAAAAATCAAATAAACTTAGGAATACCAAGTGTCCACAGTGATGTATTTACAAGACAGTTTACAAATGATTTAGTAGATAGATTTGCTAAAGATGAAACCATGGGAGTAACGAGATATTTTGAAATAAAAAGTATGCCACCAATCAGTAGAAAAGGAATGGATGCCATAAGTATATTCCCAGACACAAAAGAGAAAAAC
>CALVKW010000041.1 GCA_944333345.1 uncultured Bacilli bacterium
TATAAAAAAGAATCTCAAGATTATATTCTAGAAAGATATAACTGGGATGATGTTGTAGATAAAACGTTGAAATTATATAAAAGGTGAAAAGTATGAAAAGATATAATACTTTAAATGGATTAAGAACTTTTGCTTGTTTAGCTATTGTTTTAATGCATGTTAAAACAAATTTATCATATAGCATCTCAAGTGATTTATTAAATTTAATAATTGGAGAATTAGGCGAATTAACAATATTGTTTATGATAATATCGTCATTCTCAATGTGTTGTGGATATTATGAAAAAATAAAAAATAATCAAATATCACCAGAAGATTTTTATAAAAGAAGATTTAAAAAAATACTCCCATTTTTCTCATTGTTGGTATTATTAGATATTATAGTAGAACATAATCTATCTTCTATAATAGAAGGCTTTGCTGATATAACTCTGATGTTTGGCTTTTTATCAAGAGATATGCAAGTATTAGGAGTAGCGTGGTTTTTAGGACTGATATTTATTTTTTATATGATATTTCCTTTTTTTGTATATCTATTTTCAAACAAAAAAGGGGCATGGATTATTACTTTAATTGCGCTAATTATGAATATTATTTCTGTGTATTATTTTGATGTTGGAAAGATAAATATGTTTTATAGTTTTATTTTTTTCTGCATCGGTGGTTTAATTTACTTATATAAAGATGATATAATTAAATTGTTAAATAAGAGTAGAATAGTATCATTTCTAATTTTGTTAATTTCTATTATTATATTTTATGTATTACCAAAAAGTGAGAATTTGTTTATATTTAGAATACTACCAATGTGTATAATGTTGATTATTTATGCCATATCTTTTGATTCTAAAATTTTAGATAACAAATTAACAACTTTTATAAGTAGTATAAGTTTGGAAATATATTTATGCCATATGGTTATATTTAGAGTGGTTGAAAAATTAAATTTTACACATCTTGTAAGCAATAACTTACTATCTTATATTATTACATATATTGGGGTAACAATAGGTGCGATAATGTTTTCATATATATTTAAATTATTATTAAAAAAAATAAATGAGAGAAGGAAAATAAATGAAAGTATTGTTAGTCAATAAATTTCATTGGCCAAAGGGTGGATCAGAAAAATATTATTTTGAATTAGGCGAATTATTAAAGCAACACGGTCATGAAGTAGCATATTTTTCAATGGAAGATGAAAAAAATATATCAACTGGTGATAAAGAATACTTTGTCCCAAAATTTGATTTAAATAATAGCTCCAAACTAAAGGCTTTAGACGTTATCTATAATAAAAAAAATCAAAAAATAATGGAGTATGCATTAGATGATTTTAAACCGGATATTGTTCATTTAAATAATTTTCAAAGACAATTATCGGCTTCAATCATAAAACCATGTGTTGATAGAAATATACCGATAGTTTTTACAGCTCATGACGTTCAAGCAATATGTCCAGCAATTACAATGATGGATAATGATAAGAATCCATGTGAATTATGTATTGGAGGTAGATACATAAATTGTATAAAAAAATCATGTAATAAAGGTTCAAAATTAAAGAGTATCTTAGGTGCATTAGAAGGATATTATTATCGAAAGAATAAAATATATACTGATAAAATAAGTTATATAATTACTCCTTCTGAATTCTACAGGAAAAAATTTATTGAAGATGGAGTTAATGAAAATAAAATTAAAGCAATACATAATTCAATTATAATGGGAGATTATAACGTAAAAGTTGAAGATGAAGGATACGCTCTATATTTTGGTAGATTATCGAAGGAAAAAGGAATTCTAAATTTAATTAACGCTTTTAAAAAATGTAAAAAAGGTACTTTATATATAGCAGGTGAAGGTCCTGAAAAAGATAGAATAGAAAATATAATAAAAGAAAATAAATTGGAAAAAAGAGTTAAGTTATTAGGATTTTTAAACAAAGAAGAAATGACTGAAGTAACAAGAAAATGTAAGTTTGTAGTAGTACCAAGTATATGGTATGAAAATTGTCCATATTCAGTATTAGAAACACTTGCAATAGGTAAACCTGTTATAGGTTCAAATATGGGAGGCATACCAGAACTTGTTAGCGATAATGAAAACGGGTATATTTATGATACTATAGAAGAATTAACAGAAAAAATGAATATGTTATTTTCTGATGAAGAAATTGTAAAAAAATTCAGTAAAAAATCAAAAGAATTAGCAAAAGAAAAATATGATAGAGAAGTTTATTATAGTGAACTAAAAAATATATATGATAAAGTAGTAGAGGAGAGATAAAATGGCAGATAAGAAATTAAATGGTACAGTTATAGTAACTTATAGATGTAATGCTAGATGTAGCATGTGTAATAGATATAAATGTCCATCAAAACCAGATGAAGAAATTTCACTAGAAACAATAAAAAAATTACCAAAAATGTATTTTACTAATATAACAGGTGGAGAACCATTTATTAGAGAAGATTTACCTGAAATAGTAGAAGAGCTATATAAGAAATCCGATAGAATTGTAATATCTACAAATGGATTCTTCACCGATAGAATTATAGCTCTTGCTAAGAAATTTCCTAATATTGGCATTAGAATTTCTATTGAAGGATTAGAGCAAACAAATAATGAAATTCGTGGACTAAAAGACGGATATAAAAAGGGATATGAAACACTTAAAAAGCTAAGAGAAATGGGAATGAAGGATGTCGGATTTGGTATGACAGTTCAAGATAAAAATGCACCAGATTTAGTTCCTTTATATAACATTTCTAATGAGATGGGAATGGAATTTGCAACAGCATCACTTCATAATAGCTTTTATTTTGTAGAAGCTAAAAATATTATTCATGATAGACCTATGGTTGCTAAAAATTTTGAAAATTTAATAAATGAATTATTAAATTCTAACTCTCCTAAAAAATGGTTTAGAGCGTATTTTAATCACGGATTAATAAACTATATTTATGGTCAAAAAAGACTATTACCTTGTGATATGGCTTTTGATACATTCTTTATAGATCCTTATGGTGATGTAATGCCATGCAATGGAACAAAAGATAAAGAAGTAATGGGAAATTTAAATGAACAAACTTGGGACGAACTATGGAATTCAGAACAAGCTGAGAAAGTTCGTAACAAAGTTAGACATTGTGATAGACAATGTTGGATGATTGGCTCTGTTTCTCCTGCTATGCATAAATATATTTGGAAACCAGCTTGGTGGGTATTAATTCATAAACTAAAATTCTGGACTAAGAAAAAATATTCAATGTATGAAAATAAGATAGTAAGAGACTTAAGAGATGGAAAAGTAACAAAAGAAGAATTAGATAAGTGCTCAACATGTGATATGAATTGTATAGTAAACGATGGTTTATCAGATGCATCAAAAGAACAATTAAAAACTAAAACTGGTGAAGAAATAGTAGATGCAGATTTAGAGAAACAAATGAAAAAAGATTAGTAAAAAAATTTATTAAATTATATATAAAACTTACAAAGAATGTATAAAGTAGGTGAAAAAATGGATTTATCAGTAATTGTTCCCGTTTATAATACAGAGATAAAAATTTTAGAACAATGTATAAAAAGTATAATGAAATTAAAAAATATTAATTATGAACTTTTATTAATTGATGACGGATCAGAATCGGAAAATAGCATTGAATACGAAAATTTAATAAAAAATCTTAATTTAAAAAATATTAAATATATATATAAGGAAAATAGTGGAGTTAGTTCTGCAAGAAATTTAGGAGTAGAAAAAGCAAATGGCAGATTTGTAATGTTCGTAGATTCAGATGACACAATAATTGCAGATAATTTAAATAATAATATTCTTAATATAAATGCAAATGTTTTGATTTTTAATATGGTTTTACATAGTAGAAATAAAAAAGCAATTAGAAAAGAATTTGAGAATAAAAAAGGATATATCGATAAAATATCAATTTTTAAAGAGTACATTAAAAGAAATGCATTTCATGGTCCGTGTTCAAAGCTATATGATAGGGATTTTATAGAAAGAAATAATATAAAATTTGAAAAAAAAATAATACAAGGTGAAGATGCATTATTTAATCTTAACATACTAAATCATAATCCAGTTGTGTATTATACTGATATAGAATTATACAATTATTTTTATGATTATAAAAACACAGATAAAAGATGGGAAAATAATCCGTTCAAAATGACAGATAATTTAAAAACGTTATATACAAATGAGTTAGAAGTTTCAAAAAAATTAAATGAAGAGCAAAAAAATTATGTCTATCTTATAAAGAAAAAATACTTAGATGAAATTTTCAGAGCATGTATGATTATTTTACATTCAAAGGTATTATCAAACGATAAAAAGCTGAAAGTTGTTTTAAAATTAAAAGATTTTTTGCAACAATTAAAAATAGCAGAAGAAAGTAATAAAAAAATAAGACTTAAAAATACGTTAATAATACAAGAAAAGTGGAATATAATTAAATTTCTCGCATCAATAAGAAATATATATTTAAATATTATAAAAGGTAAAATATGGTGATTTTATGTATATATATATAATAGTTTTTTTAGTATCATGCTCTTTAATAGCTTTGTCTAATAAGATATCTAATAAATTTTTCAAAAAAATTATTGAAATAATAGCAGTACTTATTCCTTGTATATTAGCGGGACTTAGAGCATTATCGGTAGGTACAGATGTGCAAGTATATGTTGAGCCATTATTCAATTTGGCTAGCAAATCAGATAGCTTTTTAGATTACTTAAAAATGAGCTGGTATCGAGTATGGACATATAAATATGTTGCAGATTTTGAATTATTGTTTAACATAATGGTATATATAATAACTAAATTAACTCATAATATTCAGTGGATTCTATTTACTATTCAAATATTAATAATTTTCCCTATATATTATGGTATAAAGAAATTTAAGCAATTAAAAAATAAAGAATGGCTAGCAATGTTATGCTTTTATTTATTATTTTACAATATAAGTTATAATGCTATGCGTCAGTTTATAAGTATAGCAATATTATTTTGGGGAACGAGTTGCCTAATAAATGAAAAAAAAGGAGATAAAAAGTTTTTTCTATCACTTATTTTGGGCTATTTTTTTCACAAGTCGGCATTATTAGGAATTGTTATTTTTGTTATTTATAAAATTTTAAAGAAGAAATCAAAAACTAATCTTACTTTAACACTAGGAAATCATAAAATTTTAGTTAGAAAAATAGCTTTACTATTAATAATTTTCTTGTCTATTATATTTATTTTTAACTCATCAATTTTAATTAACATTTTAGAACTCATAGGATTGAATTACTATGTAGGTTATATAAATGGAAATGTATATTTTAGCATTGGTAAATTAATAAAATATGTACCTATTATCTTAATTATAATATTCGAATATAAACAACTTATAAAGAATGAGAATTCTTATTTCTATATTTTGATGTTTATTTTAGATATACTTATATCATATTTTTCAACTGTTAATATATACGCAGTAAGAATAAGCTATTTTTTTCAAATATTCAATATTATATTATTTCCAATATTAATTGGGACTACTAAATATCAATTAAATAAAATAATTAATTATGTCATAATATTATTATACTTAGGAACTTATTGGTATTACAATTTTGTAATTATGGGAGCAAATGAGACAATTCCATATTTACTATTTAAATAGAATGAAGTGATTATAATGAAAAGAGTTGGAATAATAACAATATGTGGAAATGATAATTTTGGAAATAAATTACAAAATTATGCATTATTAAAAAAAATTGATAAATTCGGGTTTGATGCGAGAACGATATGGATTGAAAATAGTTTTGAATCAAATAGTTTTAAGGCATTGTTAAAAAAAGTTAAACATGTAATTAATGATTATATAATAAATTATTCAAGAAATAAATTTTTTATTTATTTTACAAAAGAAAATTTAAAAATTTATAAAAAGAAACTTGTATTTAATGATGATTTAAAAAAAATTGAAAAAGATTTCTCATATTTCATTGTCGGAAGTGATCAAGTTTGGAACTATCAAATGGTTGGTAATTTTAAAACTTATTTTATGTTAAATGTTAATAGTAATAAAAATATTTCTTATGCAGCAAGTATAGGAACAAATGAAATTCCTGAATATTTAAACCCAACTTATATAAGTGGTTTTAATAATCTTAAATCTATATCAGTAAGAGAAGATAGAGGAAAAGAAATAGTAGAAGAATTAACGGGTAGAAAAGATGTAGAAGTATTAGTAGATCCTACTATGTTATTAACTACAGAAGAATGGGATAAAGTATCTAAAAAGCCAAAAATGTTAAAAACTGATAAATATATTTTAAACTATTTCTTAGGAGAATTATCTGAAGAAAGAAAAAAAGAAATACAAAGAGTAGCACAAGAAAATAATTGTGAAATAATAAATATATTAGATAAGAATAGTCCGTTTTATGAATGTGGACCAAGTGAATTTATATATTTAGAAAAAAATGCCTTTCTAATATGTACAGATTCATTCCATTCAAGTGTATTTGCAATTCTATATAATCGTCCATTTATTGTATTTGATAGAGAACAAAAAAATGTAGCAAATATGAACTCTAGATTAGAAACATTATTAAATAAATTTAAATTAGAAAATAGAAAATATAAAGATAAAATAACAAAAGAAAATCTAAATCATGATTATACAGAAGCCTATAAAATACTAGAAAAAGAAAGAATAAAAGCAGATAAATTTTTAAGAAAAGCACTTGATATTAAGGATAGTGATTAATAGTGAATAGTAGTGTAGAAAGAAAAAGTGGAGCAATTTTATCATATGTATCAATAATACTTAGTACATTAGTACAATTATTATATACTCCATTATTAATTAGAATGTTAGGACAAAGTGAATATGGATTATATTCACTTGTTTCATCAATAATTGGTTATTTAACGGTACTAGATTTGGGATTTGGAAACGCTATTATAGTCTATACTGCTAAATATAGAGCACAAAAAAAATATGAAGAAGAAAAAAAATTACATGGAATGTTTTTTGTAGTTTATTGTCTAATAGGAGTATTGGCAGGTATAATCGGTATATTACTATACTTTTTAGTTCCAACAATATTCGGTGCAACAATGACATCTGTAGAATTAGAAAAAATGAAGATAATGATGCTAATACTTGCTTTCAATTTAGCAATGACTTTTATTTTTAGTATTTATTCTTCAATCATTAATGCATATGAAAAATTTACATTTCAAAAAATTATGTCAATCCTAAATACAATAATGAAACCATTATTAATGATTCCATTATTATTTTTAGGATATAAGTCAATTACAATGTGCGTTGTAATAACAATAGTAAACATAATTGTTCTTTTATCTAATTATTTCTATTGTAAAAAGAAATTAAATGTTAGTATTAAGTTTATGGGGTTCGATAAAGCTTTATTTAAAACTATATTCGGGTATTCATTTTTTATATTCTTAGGAGTTGTAGTTGATAAAATAAATTGGAGCGTTGATCAATTCGTTCTTGGAGCTGTATCAGGAACAATTGCTGTTTCAGTATATTCAGTAGCTAGTCAAATTAATACATTATTTGTCAATTTATCTACAGCAGTAAGTAGTGTATTATTACCCAAAATGAGTAAAATGGTTGCAAGTAAAGCAAGTAATGAAGAAATTACTAACGAGTTTATTAAAGTTGGACGTATTCAGTATTTAATTATATTCTTAATGGTAAGTGGACTAACATTATTTGGAAAAGAATTTATTATCTCTTGGGTTGGAAGTGAATACATAGATTCTTATTACATAGCATTAATACTAATTATTCCTTTATGTTTACCATTAATACAGAATTTAGGAGTAAGTATTATGCAAGCCAAAAACATGCATAAATTCAGATCTGTTCTATTAGCTATAATAGCATTAGCTAATATTGCAATTAGTATTCCTCTTGCAAAGATGTATGATGGTATAGGTAGTGCTATTGGAACTTCAATATCTTTAATAGTTGGAAATGTAATAATTCTTAATATCTATTATCATAAAAAAGTAGGAATAAATGTATTGAAATTCTGGAAAGAAATTCTTAAAATGACAATTCCATTTGTTATTCCAATTGCTATTATTTTAATAATAATGAATTTTATTGAAATACATGGATTCTTAAATTTAATCGCTTTTGGTGGAATTTATACCATTATATATGCTTTAATTTGCTATTTATTAGTTATGAATAGTTATGAGAAAAGTATTGTTAATAAGTTTTTAAAAAAATTACATTTGATGAGGTAGTAAATGGAAACAATAGTTGAAAAAAACAAATGTACAGGTTGTACAGCATGTATGAATATATGCCCAAAGAATGCTATTAGTATGGAAATCGATAATGAAGGATTTAAACATCCTGTTATAAATAAAGATAAATGTATTGATTGTGGATTATGTAAAAAAACATGTCCTGTTTTAAATACAACAAGCAATAAATCACTAAACAAGTGCTATGTAGCTTATAATAAAGATGAAGTATCTTGTAAAAACAAAGCATCATCAGGTAGCATTTTCGAATTAATAGCTAAACTAATATTAAATGAAAATGGAATAGTAATAGGGGCAGCATTTGATGAAAATAATAAATTAAATCATATTGCTATTGATAACATAAAAGATTTAGATAAATTAAAAGGTTCAAAATATTTACAAAGTCATTTAAATAATATATTTACTTATATAAAAGAAAATATAAAAAATAAAAAAATATTATTTGTTGGAACACCATGTCAAGTTGCTGGTTTAAAGTCATTTATAAAAAATGATTTTAATAATTTAATATGTCTAGACTTAGTATGCCACGGAGTACCAAGTCCAAAGTTATTTGAAAAATATATTAAAGAAATAGAAGATAAATATAATTCTCAAATAGTAGATTATAACTTTAGAGATAAAAAAACAGGATGGGATACATATTCTAATACTATTACTTTTAAAAACCAAAAGGAAATAACGCAACTACAAAAAGATAATAAATATATGAAATTATTTTTATCTGATATTGCTTTAAGAGAAAGTTGTTATAATTGTAATTTTAAATTAGGAAATAAATATTCTGACATAACTCTAGGAGACTTCTGGGGAGTAAATAATTATTATCCGGATATGTATAATAAAACTGGAGTATCAGCAATTATAATTAATACTGAAAAAGGTAATAATATGTTTAATAATATAAAAGATAATATTATTTATAAAGAATGTAAATTAGAAGAAATAACAAATGGTAATCCTTCACTAAAAATATCAGGTAAATATCCTAAGAAAAGAAAAGAATTCTTTGAAAAACTAGGTAATAAATCAGTTGAAGAACTATCTAAAAAATATTCGAGAAAAAATAATATATATATGAAGGTATTGAATAAAATAAAAAAAATTATGAGATTATAAAGCCAATTATCAAAAATAAATATAATAAAATACAAATGTTATAAAAACAATATAACAACACATTAAATGAAGAAAAAAGCGTTGAAGTAATAATCTATGAACCAACTTTAAAAGAAGATACTTTTGAAGGATTAAAAGTAGAGCATAATCTTGATGATTTTAAAAATAATTCTGATGTAATCTTAGCTAATAGATATAATGAAGAACTAGCTGATGAAATAGATAAAGTATATACAAGAGATATTTTTAGTAGAGACTAAAAGATAATAGTACCTGACAAGTACTCACTACATAAAAGGAATTATTTTATGAATATTTAAGTATATACTGAATAGAAAATAAATATCTCGGGTTCTTTTGAATACGTTCGATGTTATACCAATGAACGTATTTTTTTCTAATAAGTTTGTTAAATTGACGATTCATTTTTATTCTTTTTAATATTTCTAATCTCAACATTGTTTAAATATTCTTATTTTTTTATAGAGTTCTATTCTAAGAATGCATAAAATTCTTATTGAAAAGATTAAATATTACATTTATAATAACAAATTATAAATACAAAAAATATGAAATGAAAAGTTGTAAAAGAGGTAGTTTATGTATATATATTATGGTGCAAATGAAAATGAATATATTGATGATAATAATATTCCAATAAAAATAATCGGTAGATTAAAAAGAATTAATATTCTGGTAGGAGAAAACAATACAGGGAAAAGTCGCTTTATGAGAAATATCTTCTCTCATCCTAAAAACCAATTACTTCTTGAAAATAAAGAAGCAAGAATATGTCGCTACATATCTGATATAAATGATAGTATATTGAGAAATATTAAATATATAGACAAAAACCAAGGATTAAGAATAGAAAAGCAATTAAAAAATATAAAATCAGAATTAGATAAATTTGTTTTAATTTATAAAGAATGTCAAAAAAGCAAGAGTCTTATTATTAATAAGGATATTAAAGAAAACATCGACCAATTAATAAACAAATCAAATTTATATAAAGGTATAAAAGGAAAAGAGAATGTATGTTATATTCCTATATTAAGAGGAATAGAAAACTTTGAAGTATATTTCAGAGAAAAAGACAAATTAAGTAATATTCAGATGACATTAAAAGATATGGAAGAACTAGAAAAATACATAAATCAGTCAAAAACAATTTACACTAATAAAGTAAAAACAATATACAACATAGATGAAGGTAAAATATTTACAGCTGAAAAATTATATGAAGAAATAGTAGATATCTTACTGGGAGATGAAACTAGAAGAGTAGAATTTCATAATTTTGAAAAATTTATAGATGATAACTTTTATGACGGAAAAGGATTTAAAATAAATCCAAGAAAAGATCGAAATTGTTTAATGGTTAAAATTAAAAATGATAAAGAATATGAAATGTATAATCTTGGTGATGGTATAAAACAGATAATAGTACTTCTATATCAAATATTTATGCATAAAGATGAAGAATATATGTTCTTTATAGAAGAACCAGAGATAAATCTTCATCCTGGCTTTCAAAGAAAACTTATGGAGATATTACTATCAGATGAATTTAGTAAACATATCTATTTTATTAATACTCACTCTAATCATATTATAGATATAATAAACGATAGTAATGATGTAGTACTATATAAGTTTAAAAAAATAGATAAACAAAAAGAAATTAAAATTATAGGAAATAATTATGTATCATTATTAAATGAATTAGGTATTAGGAGTTCATCTATCTTCTTATCTAATTGTACAATATGGGTAGAAGGAATAAGTGACAGAATATATTTGAAAACATATTTAGACTTATATTTTAAAGAACATGGCAAAGAAAATATTTATAAAGAAAACATACATTATTCGTTCGTTGAATATGCTGGGGGCAATATAGTACACTGGAATTTCGATGATAGTGTAGAAGATGACGAAAAGATAAATGTTGACTGGTTAAGTCATAATATATTTTTAATTGTAGACAACGATGATACAGAAAGAAGTCCAAATGGAAAGAAACATTTAAGAAAAAAATTTTTACAAGAAAAATTAAAAGAAAACTTTTATGAGTTAAAGTCTCGAGAAATTGAAAATATCATTTCTTTAACAATTTTAGAAAAGATGCTAAAAAAGGATAATAATCTATCAGAATTGTCAAGAAAGAAATACAACACTAGTAGATGGGAAAATGAATATACTCAAGAAAGATTATCCAATCCTCAAACATACTTAGGAGAATTCATTGATGAAACATACGTTTTGAATAAGAAATACAAAGCATATGGAGGAAGTAAAACCATTAAAAACAAAGCAGAATTTGCAAGTAAAATATGTAAAGAAATTGAAAAATATGATGATTTAACAGATGAAGCAAAGGATTTAGTAACAAAAGTTGCTAAGTTCATAGAAAAAAATAACGGAGGATTATCAAATAAATCAAACAATTATTGAAATATTTCTTAAAGAATTAAATAGTATGAATAAAGAAATAGCACTAGATATTCTAGCATCTAGAGACATTAAATCAGCAAGAGTAATAAATGGATATTAAAAAGCATTAGACACATATGAAGCTGTTAAATATTTAAATTACTATGAATCAAGAGAAGTCTATGCTTTATTATTTGCCCATATTTATTTAGACCAACTAAATAACCAAAAAAATCAAGATTAGTAAAAAAAGATTCTTCTTACATCTATAACATATATAATGTAAGAAGTTTTTTTATATTATTTTTACATAACCTATAATTTTATATACTTAAATTATACTTATAATGATATTATTATATATACTATATAAATATTAAATAATAGGTGATACATAATGATAAAAGAATTCTTAGAATATAAAAAGAAAAAC
>CALVKW010000042.1 GCA_944333345.1 uncultured Bacilli bacterium
ATAGTGTTGCTTTAATGGCGACTGCTCTTACTAATGAACAATTACAATTATTAAAGAGACTTTCTAATAATATTATTTTATGTTTAGATGGTGATGATCCTGGAGTTCATGCAACACTTTCTATTGGAGATATGTTGTTACAAGAAGGAATAGAACCTAGGGTTGTAGTTCTTCCTAATCCAGATGATCCAGATAGTTTTATATTGAATCAGGGTAAGGATAAATTTATTAATTTATTAGATAATGCGGTTACTTTTAATGACTTTAAACTTCGTAAATTAAGAGAAAAAGTAGATTTTCGAAGTGATGAAGAAACTGCAAATTATATTAATCAGGTATTGATGGAAACTACTAAGGTACAAGATCCTATAAGAGTTGAAATCATACTTAAAAAACTTGCAAAAGAATTCGATTTGAGTTATAATACACTGGAAATGCGTTTTCGAGAAATTGAAAAACCTAAATCTAAAACACCACAAGTAAAAGTTACGTATCAAAAAAAGAAAAAAACAAAGTATGAAAAAGCTATGGAACAAATTCTTTACTTTATGCTAAATAATGACTGGGTAATTAGTTTATTTGAAAAGGAGAGATTTGTTTTTCCTAATGAAGAGAGCCGATTATTAGCAAGTGAAATTGTTTATTATTATACGACTTATGGTCATATTAATATTCCTGATTTTTATACTTATGTTCAAGATAAAGAAGAAATTGTAAATTTTCTTAATGATATTTTAGCTGGAAATTATTTGGATACTACTTCTCGCGATGATTTATTTGAATATTTTGGAGTGATTCGAGAATATAGTCGAACTCAAGAGATTAGACGTCTTACTAGGTCTTTACAAAGAGAAGTGGATCCTATTGAACAGGCAAATATTGCTGAGAAAATTCGGAAGTTGAGGATAGGAGATAAATAGAATGGTTGGAGAAATTAAGACAATTGAAGAGAGAAAAGAGAAATTACTAGCGTTAGGAAAAAAACAAGGTCATATTACCTATGAACAATTAGCTGATGAATTAAAAGGGTTGGATATTGATAGTGATACTTTGGATGATCTTTACAATGCGTTAATGGAAGCTGAGATTGACATTATTTCTGAAGATGATGGTGATGAGGCAAGTGGAGAAGAAATTACAGAGGATGTTCATGTTGAAGAGTTAACCTTATCTAAAGACGTTAAAATTAATGATCCAGTTCGTATGTATTTAAAGGAAATCGGACGTATTAATTTGCTTACTAGTGATGAAGAATTTGAATATGCAAAACGTGCTGAAGAGGGAGATGAAGAAGCTAAAAGAATGCTTGCGGAATCTAACTTACGTTTGGTTGTTAGTATCGCTAAAAGATACGTTGGACGAGGAATGTTATTTTTGGATTTAATTCAAGAGGGTAATATTGGATTAATGAAAGCTGTTGATAAATTTGATCCAACAAAGGGATATAAATTTTCTACTTATGCTACTTGGTGGATTCGTCAAGCAATTACTCGTGCAATTGCTGATCAAGCTAGAACAATTCGTGTACCTGTTCATATGGTGGAAACTATTAATAAACTTGCTCGTGTGCAACGTCAATTAACCCAAGATTTAAACCGTGAACCTACGGATGAAGAGATTGCTAAAAAGCTAGGTATTTCTATTGAAAAAGTTCGCGAAGTTTATAAAATTTCTCAAGATCCAGTTTCCCTAGAGACTCCAATTGGTGAAGAAGATGATTCTCATTTAGGGGACTTTATTAAAGATGAGAGAACTATGGGTCCAGAAGAATATGCAACCATTGAAATGTTAAAAGAAGAACTTCAAGGGGTATTAGGAACTTTAACTGATCGTGAAGAAAAAGTATTACGTTTACGTTTTGGTCTTGATGATGGTCAGTGCCGTACCCTAGAAGAAGTTGGTCAAATCTTCGGTGTTACACGTGAGAGAATTCGTCAAATTGAAGCAAAAGCATTACGTAAATTAAGACATCCATCTCGTTCTAGAAAACTAAAGGATTTTTTGACTGATTAATGAAAATTAATGATAGATTAAAAAAAATAGGGGATTTAGTGGAAGCTAATTCCTTTTGTTTAGATGTTGGATGTGACCATGCATTTTTAGATATTTATTTAGTAGAGCGAAATGAGAATATTCGAGCAATTGCTAGCGATGTTAATGAAGGACCATTAAATCATGCGAGAGAAAATATAAAAAAACATCACTTAGAAGATAAAATAGAGTGTCGCTTAGGAAATGGATTAGATACGTATAGTGATGATGTTGATACCATTATTATTTCTGGTATGGGTGGTAGAAGTATGATTGGTATTTTTAAGAATCATTTAGAAGTGTTAAAAAAAGTAGATACGATTATTCTTAGCCCTAATAATTATCAGATAGATGTTAAAAAGTTTCTTTGTAAACATTATTTTTATCTTCATGATGAAGAGTTAGTTAAAGAAGGAAAGTTTATTTATCAAATTTTAGTATTTAAAAAAGGGAAAAAGAAGTATAGTAAGAAAGAATATTTTTTTGGACCAGTTTTATTAGAAAAAAAGGGAAAACTTTTTATGGAATATTATCAACGTGAATTGGTATCAAGGGAAAT
Organism: uncultured Bacilli bacterium; assembly: GCA_944333345.1. Lineage (GTDB taxonomy): Bacteria > Bacillota_I > Bacilli_A > RF39 > UBA660 > Faecimonas. The sequence continues at coordinate 2,591 of CALVKW010000042.1, forward strand.
CTTAATTAAAATGTTACCTAAAAATTATCGATGGAAGAAGTTTTTAACAAGAAGAGAAATTAAGATGATAAAAGAAGAAATAAATAAAAAATAATTTTCTTCTTTTTTTGTGATATACTTTTTTTAGAGGTGTTTATAGTGAAAGAAAAATTTTTAAAATTAAAGGAAGAAAATCCTGATTATTCTTTGGATCAGTTGCTTTATCATACTTATCAATCACTGGGAACTGATTTACCTTTTGAACAAATAAAAATTGATATTTTAAATGATTTAGAAATCGATGAGATGGAGTATTATTTAAAAGGTGTTAATACTAAACTTCGGGAGTATGTTGAGAAACATGTTTGGCCTTACTGGGAGTTTAATGATAAAGGGCATGGACCTATTCATAGGATGGAAGTTACTAGGAGAGTTTTTGCTTTAAATGAGACTTTTCATTTGGAACTTGATCCTGATATGTTGTATGTTATTGCGAATTGGCATGATGTTGGAAAATATATTGATCATAAAAAACACCATTTAATAGCGGCAGAGAAATTTATGGAAGATGAAGGTATGAAACAGTTTTTCTCTGATAGTCAAAGAAAGATTATCAAAGCAGCTATTGAAGATCATAGGTCTTCTAAAGAAGATGCGCCTAGAAGCGATTATGGTAAGCTTATCTCTTCTGCTGATAGAAATACGACTATTGAGATGGTTTTTATTCGTAGTTTCTTTGTTGCGAAAGATAGAATGCCTGATATGAATATAGAAGAATATCTAGATTATACTGTTGATCGATTGAGAAAGAGATATAGTCTAGAAAATCCTGAAAATATGTTTTTTGAAGATGATGTTTATCAAGTGTTTTTAAAAGATATGAGAAACTTATTAGCTAGACCAGATGATTTTAAGAATTTATATTGTGAAATTAATCATATTACTGACCGTAGTAAAAATGTAGATTTTTATCCTGGGGTAGTTGATTATGGTAAAGTTTATCAAAAATGCTAATTCTTATTAGTGTTTTTTTTCTTTTGTGTTATAATTCTTATTAGAATAGGTGGAGTGTTATGACGCGTGAGTTAAAAGCTTTATTGTTTAGCATGATTTATAATTTTATTATTTCTATTATTAAATTATTTGGAGGGGTGTTTTTTCATCTTGGATCTTTATTTGCAGATGGACTGCATACATTGAGTGATTTTATTACTGATGTAGTTTCTTTTATGGGAGTAAAGTTATCTAAAAAAAGACCAACAAAGTCTCATCCCTTTGGATTTGGTAAAGTAGAGTATCTTACTAATCTATTTGTTGGTATGATACTTGTTATTTTAGCTATCTATATTATTGTTTATGGCTTTTTAGGAGAAGTTAGTATTCCTAGTAATTTTATTTTTTGTTTATTATTTACTGTTTTTGTTTTAAAACTTATTGTTTTAATTTTTCTATATCATGCAAGTAAGAAAATTCGTAGTCAGGTACTTATTACTTCTTTTAGAGAAGCAAAGGCAGATTTATATTCTACTATTATTGTATTTTTTGTTGTTTTGTTATTGAAGTTTTCTGATACTTATCCTATTTTAGAATATGCTGATCTCATTGGTTCTATTGTTATTGGGCTTATGGTATTTCATATGGCATTTACTATATTAATTGAAAATTCTATGTCTTTACTTGGAGAAGTAGAAGTTAATTCTCAAATAGTTGATTCTATTTTAGAATTTATTCGGAGTTTTAAAGGTGTAAATAATGCTAAAGTTACGTTAATTAAATATGGTGATTATTATAAAATACAAGTAATTGTAGAAGTAGATAAAAGTTTAAGTATTCGACAAATTACTAATTTAGAGCAGAAATTAAAAAAAGAGTTAGTACGGCATCGTTCTTTTCATGTAAAATTTCCGATGGTCTATATTACGAATGATTTAGAAAAAGAGTAGGTGATATTATGGGTAAAGAAGCAAAAGTATTAATATTTAGTATGGTTAGTAATTTGTTTATTTCTATTGCAAAGATTTTGGGTGGAGTTTTTTTTCACTTTGGATCTTTACTAGCAGATGGACTTCAAACATTTAGTGATTTTGTTACAGATGTCGTTTCTTTTTTTGGAGCTAAATTTTCTAAGAAGCAACCTACAAAGACTCATCCCTTTGGATTTGGTAAAGTAGAGTATCTTACAAATTTATTTGTTGGTATTCTTTTGTTTTTACTTTCTATATTTATTATTTATAATGGCTTTCATAGTAGTTTTCATGTTCCTTCTTTGATGGTATTATGGATTCTTATTATCTGTTTTATCATTAAAGCTATTGTATTATTTTTTCTTTATTCTGTTGGAAAGAAGATTAATAGTCAATTATTAATTACTTCTTTTGAGGAATCTAAGATGGATTTATATTCTTCTTGTGGAGTTTTTATTGCGACTATATTATTGCAATTTTCTAATGAAATTTATTTATTTCGATATGTCGATTTCGTAGTTGGGGTTATTATTGGGTTGTTGGTACTTAAGACTTCTTTTGATATTTTAATCGATAATTCTATGAATTTAATTGGTAAAGTAGAAGTTGATCCTAAAGTTACGAAAGAGATTGAGGAATTCCTTTTAAATATTAAAGGGGTAGAGAAAGTAAAGATATTTTTGATTCGTTATGGTAAATATTATAAAATTCAATTGATTATAGAAATGGATTCTAATCTTACTTTACGACAAGTTACCAGATTAGAAGAGAAAATAAAAAAAGAACTAGTTCGTCATCGTTCTTTTCATGTTAAGTATCCAACTATTTATGTTACAAGTCATTTAGAGGATTAAAAAGACTCCAGAAAACTCTGGAGTTTTTTTTAATCATGAATTCTATCTCTATCGTATTGTAGAACTTCTCCTGTTTTAGAGATTTCAAAGTCATATTCATAGGTTGTGTCACGCCATTCGATTTCGTAATATGTAGTTCCATCATCTTGTTCTTCTTGTTCTCTTACTAGTGTTAAATCACTTTCATTTAAATTAGCATGTTGTAGTGCAATTTCTTTTGCTTCTTCTAAAGTAATTTCTGATGTTTCTGCTTGACTGGCGCTGTTATTGGTAGTGGTATCGTTTGTTGTCATAGGAAAATCTGTGTAAATTACTTTTCCTTCTTTGGCATCAATTTTTGCTTCATATTCTTGATTGTTATAGTAGAAGTCTACTTCATATTGACTATTATCCATTTCTAAATCAATATTTTCAAAGTAAATATCTTTTTCTTCTACATTGATATGTTCTATTAGATTTTCTCTTACTTCCTCTTTACTAATAAATGCAGTATTTACATAGATTATGAAAGCAATTACTATTACCACGATTACAGCAATCAATCCAATTAAAATTTTTGCCCATTTTGGCATATCATCACCTCAATATTATTGTAATATATATTTTTTAGTTTGTCATTGTTTTATTTATAGTAAAATGTTTCTCTTGTTTCTAAATTTTACTTATGTTATAATATGTACAAATTTTAGGGGTGATTTTATGCGTGTTTATTGTTTTAAAAAACTTGAAGATTGTAAACAAGATAAGTTTAAGCTTAATAAAAGTAGAGTTATTGCTTTAGGACTTTTGGGGACTACTTTACTTACGGGATGTAATAGTTATTCTGATAATGGTTTTGATAAGGATACTAAAGTGGTAATTATGAATGATAAAGAAGATTTTTATGTTTCTGTTGATCAATGGGAACTTTATGATAATGGCCAATTAAGGATTGATGTTTCAAATGGGTCTTCTTTTGATACAACATTAGGTGATGCTATTATAGTGGACGGTAATAATCAGGATATGGAAGCTAATCTTGCTATAGAAACAATGTATGACGATAGTTCTTATGTTAGTGATGTTAAAGAACTAGAGTGTTTGGCAGAAAACAAAATGATATCCTATAATGATAAAGAAAGTCGTGATGAACAAACTGTGTGGTTACAATCAGAAAATGGGGATATGGTTTTAACATCACAAAGTCTCTGGAATTTTCTTAAAGAAGAAAATAAAGAGTTACTAGATGAGTTGTCAGTTAAAGAAAATAGTCAAGATGTTTCTGATATTCGTTTTAATTATGCTTTAAAAGTAATTGATGGAAATGTAACTATTATTCCTTTTTATGGGCAACTTTATAATTTAGATAATCTTACGGCTTATAATTCAGTTGAATTAATATTACCTGATAATACGGCTATTACTACTACTGTATCTGATACATTATTTGTTAATAATATTACTGATATTAATAGATTAGCTAGTTTATTTGTTGGTAAAGATGGAGTTGTTACTAATATTGAAGATTATCTTGATTATTCTCCTTCTTCTAATGCTTTTACTTTAGAGATTGGTGGAAGAAATTATCCTTATGCAATTTTAGATGCTGAAAAAGTAAGTGATGCTTTTAATATTGCTCAATGGGTTAATGGTGGTGATACTATGGAGCTTTATTTTCAAGATGGTAGTGGTCTATTAACATCTAATACTAATGTTACTTTAGTAGATCCTGCAACAGAGGGAATAGAGCAAGTATTTGCAGATGCATTTTCTGGTAAACCAGTAATTGATAATAAACAAAAATGTAAGTAGATAATATTGATTTTCTTAAGTAGGTGATTTTATGGATACATTTGAAAAAGTAAAAACAGGTTTTTGTGTTGTGGGGTTCGTTGGAATTTGTGGATATATTTTAGTGGATTGTAGTGCGAAATTAGATAGTAATAGAGATAATTTTGATACTGAAAAATACTATAATGCAGTTATGGATGAGAATGAAAATTCTATTTCTATTTCACTTATTCAAGGTTATACTGACTATAGTGGTAGCACGTTCCAATTTGTGACTAATGATGGGCTTATTGTTCTTACTGATTCTAAAGATTCGCAGTTATTACGAGTTGATAATTTTGAAGAACTCTCTTCTTATGCTAATGTTTTTTCTAAAGGTGATTTTGATAAAGTAATTAGTTATGATGAATTACAAGATTTATCTGTTGATATTGATTATACTAATTTTACAAAAACATATGTTGATTTGAATTATGATTTTGATTCTGTTTTGATTGAAGGGGAGCAAGGAATAGCTATTTTTGAACTTGTGTCTTGGCGAGATTGGGATAGTGATGATAAGGTTCAATTAACATTAGCTAATGGTCCAGTAATACTTAAGGATATGGCTGATGTTAAATTGCTAAATTCTGAAAATGCTTTGGAAAATAGTGTATATAATTATGCTTTATCTCTTGCTGGAAGTGAAGAGAGAGTTTTTAATCATTCTACTAAAGTGAACGTTTATACGAAACAATAGTAATTAAGAAACACAAGCTTATTTGTGTTTCTTTTTATTTTTTATTAATTCCTATCATTCCTCCTAAGATAGAAGTAATTATAATAATACTATCATATAAGAGTAGTCTTATTTTTACGTCTTGTCCTGTGATTAATGTCAAGATAAAAAATAATATTATAATAAATGCACCTAGTTTTATTCCTTCTAAGTAGCCTTTATTGGTTGCTTTTTTACCTAAAATTATGCCGCTAATTAAAATATTTATTAGTAAGATAATTAATTTTAAAGCTTGGTATATATTACTTGATATGATATTAAAGTAATAAAAAGTTGTTAATATTAAATAACAGATAGCGATAGATAATATGGTATAAAAAAACCGGAATCCATATTTTTTTACTGTTGTCATAAAACACCTCACTTAATGTTATGTTTTTGTATAAAAAATATGAAATGATTTAAACTATTATTAGGTGATATCATGAGTTATTTTACTGTTTTATGGAAAACTTTATTTTTTTATCTTTTAATTACTGTAATTTATCGTATTATGGGAAAAAGGGAAGTAGGAGAACTTTCTATTATGGATTTGATTGTTTCTATTTTTATTGCGGAACTTGCAGCGATATCGATTGATAATTATAAGCAAAATATATTTTTATCTGTTGTTCCTATTCTTGCGTTAGTTATTGTACAGTTGGTAGTTTCTAGTATTTCTTTAAAAAGTAGTAAGGTCCGTAGTATTTTAGATGGGAATCCTTCTATGATTATTGAACGAGGAAAAGTCAATTTTAAAGAAATGTTAAAGCAAAGATATAATTTAGATGATTTATTAGTACAACTTCGTAATCGAGGGATTAAGTCTATTGAAGAAGTAGATTATGCTATTTTAGAAACTAGTGGAAAACTGTCTGTTTTTAGAACAGATGATGATAAGAATAGGATATATCCTTTACCTATTATTATTGATGGAAAAGTACAAAAAGATGTATTGTATCAAATTGGAAAGGATATGACATGGCTAATGGATGCGTTAAGACGTGAAAATTATCAATTGAATGATGTGTTTTATGGTTTTTATCAAAAGAAGAAATTATTTTTAATTCGTAAAGAGGCAATAAAATGACAATTTGTTTCTTTTTTTTGTGGTATTTTGTTGGTGGTGATAAGATGAAAAAGACATATTTTTTGGTATTTCTTTGTGTTTTTTTTTTTTTTCTTTTGTTTTCTTTCTCAGGTAAAAAGAAAATTTCAAATTTTGATTTTCAAGAGGAAAGAGGTATTTTTATTAGTTATATTGAGCTTTCTAAATATTTAAAGGGAAAGAGTGTTAGCGATGGTAGAAAAGCTATTCGGGAGATGATTTCTAATGTGGATACTTTAGGGTTCACTTCGATTTTATTACAAGTTCGAACGTTTAGTGATGCTATTTATCCTTCTAAGATTTTTCCTTGGAGTGCTACGGTTAGTAGTGAAGAGGGAGTTTCTCCTGGATATGATATCTTGGATACTTTTCTTCAATATGCTAAGAAAAAAGATATGGAGGTTTATGCTTGGATTAATCCTTATCGTATTCGAGGAGATACGGATACCAGTGATATTAGCACTTTAAATCCCGCTTATTCATATTTGAATACTAGAGTTGTGGAGATTAGCGATGGAGTGTTTTATAATCCTGCTAGAGAAGAGAGTCGCAAATTAATCGTTTCTGGAGTGGAAGAAATTGTCAAAAATTATGATGTCGATGGGGTTTTGTTTGATGATTATTTCTATCCGAGTACTACGATTGATTTAGAAGAATATGCAGAGTATCAAAAAAATCATCCTTCTGTATCTGTTGATGAGTTTCGTTTAAATCAGGTTAATGAGTTAGTTCGAATGGTTTATGATGTATGTCATCAATATAATGTGTCCTTTGGTATTTCGCCGGATGGAAATATTGAAAATAATTATCAAAAACATTTTGCTGATGTACGTCTTTGGGGGAGTGAGAAAGGATATGTTGATTTTTTGATGCCTCAGATTTATTATGGATTTTATAATGAGTCTAAAGCTTTTCTTTCTGTATTAGAAGAATGGGAGAATATTAGTAAAAAGGTGGATTTGTTACCAGTTCTTGCATTTTACAAAGTAGGAATGGTAGATAATTTCGCGAAAAGCGGTAGTTTGGAATGGGTGGAGAATGATGATATTATTATGAGAGAAGTACTTCTTACTCGGAATTTGAAACGGTATCAAGGCTTTTCTTTGTTTCGTTATGATTATTTGTTTGATAAAAACTTACAGACAGCTACTACCATGGCAGAGATAAAAAATATGAAAAAAATATTAAAATAAATTTGAGATTTCTTATTTTATGTTATAATTAGTATAGGGTGATGATAAATGAAGTTAAGTAAAAAAGGATTTACACTAATTGAGTTACTTGCAGCTATGGTTATTTTGGCAGCGATTATGATAATTGCTGTTCCCAATGTCATGGGTATTTTAAACAATAGTAGAGCGGATACTTATGTGGAAGATGCGAAAAAACTTTTGTCTTTAGCAGAATATGAGTTTAGAGGAACTACTACTATTGAAAGGCCGGCGAAGGGATCTTGTATTGCGATGTCGCTACAATATTTAGATAATTCGGATTTAGATAATGCTCCTAATGGAGGTTCTTATAATAAAACGATGTCTTATGTTATTATTAGAAATACGGCTGCCGCTGCAGAAAAAAATCAATATGAATATTTTGTAACTCTTGTTGAGGATATGAAGGGTGGAGAAACACGTGGTGTGCCTTTAAAGAGTTATAGTGATTTGTATAGTGAAGATGCTAGCGATATTGTTGTTAATGGTACTTCTGGTACTTTTAATGATGTTAGTGCTAGTGGATGTACAGTGATTGGTTGACAAGAAATTTGTCAATTTTTGTAAAAATAAATTTGGAGTATTGCATTTTGGAAAATTCCATAGTATGATTAATTTGTAAAATAGAAAGAGAGGAAAGTTTAAAATGAAAAAATTAAACAAAAATGGGTTTACCCTAATTGAGTTACTTGCAGTAATCGTTATCATGGGTATCTTAATGATGGTAGCTATTCCTGCAATGTCTCGTTACATTGAAAATTCTAGAAGGGATACGTTCTTATCTACTTCAAAAGAATATGTTAATGCCGTAAGAAATATGTGGGCATCAGACAGTTTATATTGTACTGTAGGTGGAGAACAAGTTGTTTCATCAGCTGTAGATGATGGAAATTATTATATTGAGATTGATTCTAAAAACCCAAAGGTTAATTTACTAGATTCAGGAGGTAAATCATCTTGGGGTAATCGTGATGTGAAAGGTTATGTACGTGTAAATATTGATACACCAACAGAAACAGATGAGGCTGGTGTTACTACAACTGGTACTCGTGTTACTAAATATTACATTGCTTTATCTGATAATACACATGGTATTAAAGAGGAAGGAATGGGAGAAACACCAGACAAAACAAAATGGGTTGAAGCTGATTCTTTAGTTCGTGGTAATGTTGATACTTCTGGTGTTAAATATACTGATGCTGAAGTTCCTGCTGATGGCGTTAAATGTATTGAAGGATAAAGGTGTTAAAGACTTCGAAAGAAGTCTTTTTCTTTGTCTTAATCTTTGATATACTTGGTAGGGAGGTAGTTTTATGTTACTTATTGGAAGTCATGTTGGATTTAAGAAAGATCGTCAGCTTCTTGGTAGTTTAGAAGAAGCTTTCAGTTATGGAGCGAATACTTTTATGTTTTATACTGGTGCTCCACAGAATACCAGTCGTTATCCGATTATGGATGGGTTTACGATAGATGCTATGTCTTTAATGCGGGAGAAGGAGTTTGATTATTCTAAAGTTGTTGTTCATGCACCTTATATTATTAATCTTGCGAATGATAAGGATCCAGAAAAATTTATGTTTTCCGTTCGGTTTTTACAGGAAGAATTAGAACGTTGTGAATTGTTGGGAATTCGTTCTTTGGTACTTCATCCAGGAAGTCATGTTGGACTTGGTATGGATACGGCAATTTCTAATATTGCGAAAGGTCTTAATATGATTTTAGGAACGCATCCTGTTACTGTTTTACTTGAGACTATGGCTGGTAAAGGAACGGAAGTAGGTTCTTCTTTAGAAGAGTTAAAGAAAATTATTGATTTAGTTAATGATAAAGAGCATATTGGTGTTTGTTTAGATACTTGTCATTTGAATGATGCCGGATATGATATGAGTCAATTTGATGTTTTTTTAGAGGAATTTGATAAGATTATTGGGATTGATAAAATTGGATGTATTCATGTTAATGATAGTAAGAATATTCTAGGGGCTCATAAAGATAGACATGAAAATATTGGTTTTGGAACGATAGGATTTGATAACTTAATTTCCATTATTTATAACGAAAGACTAGAGAATGTTCCTAAAATA
>CALVKW010000043.1 GCA_944333345.1 uncultured Bacilli bacterium
TATCATAAAAAAGTAGGAATAAATGTATTGAAATTCTGGAAAGAAATTCTTAAAATGACAATTCCATTTGTTATTCCTATTATTATCATATTAATAGTAATGCAATTTATTACATTACATGGATATGCCAATTTAATAGTATTTGGTTGCATATATACAATAATTTATGCTATTGTGTGCTATTTTATGGTAATGAATGATTATGAGAAAGGTATTGTAAATAAAGTTTTAAGAAAAATCCATTTAATAAAATAGTAAGAAGGTGTTAGAATGAGTTGTAACTATTTAAAAACATATGATAAAAAAGATTGCAATGGTTGTGGTATGTGTGCACTTATATGTCCTAAGGGTGCAATTACAATGACGAAGGATAGTGAAGGTTTTTTGTATCCTGTAATAGATAAGGATAAATGTGTTCATTGCAATTTATGTGAAAAAAGATGTCCTAATAATCCATCAGAACCTAATACAAATCAAAAAACATATATTTCATATTGTGAGGATAGTAAAGTAAAAGAAAATAGTGCTTCTGGAGGTATGTTTTATCCAATTGCTAAATATGTTGTTGAGAAGAATGGAATTGTTTTTGGTGTGTGTTATGATGATAATTTGATTGCTCATCATGAATACGTTACAACTTTAGAATGTTTAAAGAAATTTCAGGGTTCTAAATATGTAAGAAGTGATTTAAAAGATTCTTATAGGAAAGTGGAAGAATTTTTGAAAAAAGGTAAATATGTTATGTTTACAGGTACTCCATGTCAATGCCAGGGATTACGAGCTTTTTTAAAGAAAGAGTATGATAAGCTAATCACTTGTGAAATTATTTGTCATGCCAATCCTTCACCAAAGGTATTAGAGTTATATAAAAAGAATTTAGAGAAATTACGTGGAAAAAAAATTAAACGGATTTGGTTTAGATCTAAATTAAATGGTTGGAAAAACTCAACTCCAATTATTAAATTTGAAGATGGAACCAGTTTTGAAGATTCTTCATATTATCGTGCTTTTGTTTCAGAACTCATCAATCGGCCATCTTGCTCGGATTGCAGATTCTGTGGGCCAAAAAGATATTCAGACTTTTCAATAGGAGATTTATGGGGAATCGATAAGATTGATAGTACAATAGAAGACAATGATACAGGTATTTCTTTGCTTAATGTTAATACAGAAAAAGGATTTAAAATATTAGATAAAATAAAAGCAGAATTATATTTAAAAGAAGTAGATACTAATTTAGCTTTTTCTTATAATCACCATCAAAATGTACCGATACATAAAAATAGAGATAAATTTTTTAAAGAAATTAGTAATGGAACAATAAATGAGACAAATATTATAAGTAAAATGAATCAATATACAAAATCATCATTAACGAAAAGGGTTATGCGTAAGTGCAAAAATATTATAAAAAAGATTATAAAAAAAACTGAGGTGATATCATGCCAAAACACAAAGCAAAAGAAAGAATAAAAAAAGATAAGAAGGAATTTAATAAATTAAATATATTAAGTATTATTGATATAGTTTTTCTTATTATATTACTATTTTTAATCTTTAATGTTAATATTTTGCCAACAAAATACTTAGTGTTAATTGTTGTTATTTTATTAGTAATAAACATACTTAGTATCGTATTAGTGAATTTAAAGAAGAAGGTATTAAAAATAATTGGTATTGTAATACTTATTCTTTCTATTCTATTAAGTGGAGTAGGTAGTTATTACTTATTTACTACAAATAATTTTTTAAATAAATCATTTAATAGTGTAAAGAAAACAGTAAGTACCTATTATATTGTTACATCTAGTGATAATAAATATAATAAAAAGTCTGATATAAAAGATAAAGTTTATTATTATAAGGATAGTGCTAATATTAAAAATGCTTTAAAAGTAGTAAAAGAAGATTTAAATGTTAAAACATCATCCTATGATAATGTTTTAACTATGATTAATGATGTAGTTAATAAAGATATTGATTTTATGCTTATAGATAAGTCTAGTTATAATATAGTTTTAGATTTAGATAATACTATTAATAAAAAAGATTTAAAGATTGTTTATAAATTTAATATTGAAAAATATTCTAAACAAAAAAATAATATTAAAGACTCATTCAATATCTTAATAAGTGGTAAAGACTTTGCAGGACTTACCGATTATAATGCTATTGCAACAGTAAATACCAATACCCATGAAATATTGCTTACTAGTATTCCAAGAGATTACTACATGGAAATAGCAGGGCACAATGGTAAAAAGGATAGCTTAAGTCACTTGTTTATCTATGATGAAGAAACCCTAGAAAAAACATTAGAAAATTTCTTTGATATTGATATTGACTATATTATTAATATTAAAGCAGAAGGGCTAGTTACATTAGTAGATGAAGTAGGAGGTATTACATACTGTTCTGATCAAGCATTTACTACAACGCATGCCTTAATATTAAATGACTATAATGATACTGGCAAAAAGAAATTATATGTCAAAAAAGGATGCCAAGAATTAAATGGCATTGAAACATTAACTGTTGCTCGTGAAAGAAATGCTTTTGTTGGAAGAGATAGAATGAGACAAAAGAATGCTCAAAAAATCATTATTGCAATCTTTAACAAAATGAAAAGTGCTAATCTTTTTGCAAACTACAACAACATTTTAGATGCCTTAGGTGATTCTTATTCTACAACTATTCCTAAAAAAGTAATCACTAATATTGCTAAAGATACAATTGATGGAGCAGAGTGGAAGTTTATTACTCAATCAGTAGATGGTTCTGATAAATGGGATGCAGATATTGCTATTTTAAATGATAAAGGATACGCAATGATTCCAAATACTAAAGATGTTATAAATGCTACAAATAAAATAAATGAAGTTTTAGAAAAGAAGTAAAAGATGAAAATCTTTTATTTTTTTTGCATTTATTGTTTACATATATTAACCTATATGTTAATATATTATATGTATAGGAGGTGAAAAAGAGGGAGGAGGAATTTCATCTAATGAACATAATATATACAAAAAGCTTTGACAATACAGTAAAGAAATTAAAAAAACACACTATAGTAGCAAACAATTTAAAAGAATTAACGGAAAAAATTATAATTCATAATTCTTTTAATGAGATAGAACAGAATCCTGTAATGACTACGATTTATAAATTTCATCAGTTAAAACATCAAAATAGTGAATTTTATGCTTTTAATTTAGAAAAGAATGGTGGAGTTATTAGATTAATTGTAATGCCTACCACAATAGAAACAGAAATAATTTTTGTATATATTAGTTATAATCATTATAAGGATTTTACTCCTGATAAACTCAGATTTTATGATGAATAAATTTGGTAAAGAATTAGAAGAATTTTTAGAGTTTAAAAATATAAGTATCAAAGAGTTTGCTGATCGAATAAATACAACCTCTAAAAACCTAATAGATATTATAAAAGGGAATATAGAATTATCACAAAATATGATTTATAATATTTCTTTCATAACTGGTATCCCAGTAAGCTATATTGAGAATACAGAACAAAATTATAAAATGGACAAAATAATTACAAATTATCTAAATAATAACCAATTAACAATTAGAAAATATATTAATAAATTTAATTACAAAGAATTATCTGAAAAATATGAATTAAAATATAGAGATTCAAAAAACGATTATGCTATTGCGAAAGATATATTAAAATATTTAAGAATTACAAACCCAGAGTCATTGACTAAAGAAAATAATGTAATATTTTATAAAAGCAAAAATGATAAACCAGAATTATTAGCTCTATGGTTAGAAAGATGTAATAGGATAATTGAAAAAGAAAAGATTGCACAATACAATAAAGATAATATTATAAAATTAGTAAACTTTATTAAAAAAGAAGCTAGCAACAATTCATTTGATAAGGAAACACTAATTAAAGAGTTTAATCAAAATGGGATATATTTGGCAATTGAAGATGATTTAAAAGGGACTAAAGTAAGAGGAGCATTTAGAGTACTAAATGATAAACCAGCAATATATATTACTAAAAAACATAAAAGATATGCAGATATATATTTCGCCTTACTACATGAATTGGCCCATTGTAAAAGTGATTTTAACAGAGCTAAAAGTGGAAGTATTATTACTATGTTAGATGAGAAAGAAACAGAAGATTATGAAATAAAAGCTGATATACAAGCATTAGACTGGATGGTTCCTAATAAGTTTTATGAGGAAAATAAAATTAAATATTATGACATTGATAATTTAGATGTTATAAAATCCTTTTTTGTATATCGTTTAGCAAAAGATAACATTATTAATTATAGTGACGAATTATATCAAAAATTTAATTCTGTGATAGAAGATTAACTGTACAACTGTACAGTTTTTCTATTATTTAATATTAATACATAATATTTAGTGTTATACTAAAAGAAAAGGGGATAATACTATGTGGAAAGCAATAGTAATTATTATTGTTATTGTTTTAGTTTTATTTCTTTTCTGCGCTCTTAAATTAGCAAGTTTTTCTGATAATAAAGAAAATAATTATGAAAACAATAAAAAAAAATAAAAAACGCAACTTATCTCTTGCGTGACCGCCCAAATTATGATATGATTAAGTGGCAATGGCGATGGACCCTTAGCTCAGTTGGTTAGAGCATCCGGCTCATAACCGGGCGGTCACTGGTTCGAGTCCAGTAGGGTCCACCATTATCATATGCGAGTATGGCGGAATTGGCAGACGCGCTAGACTTAGGATCTAGTGTCTTAGACGTGCAGGTTCAACTCCTGTTACTCGCACCATTATGAAAATTAAGAGGACCCTACAGGACTCTTTTTTTTGTGCCAGTGACCGCCGTTACTGATAGAAAATTCATCATCGACAATTATCGTCAAAAAACACTCTAACCAACTGATATTATAATCACCCAAAAGAGGTGAATTATGAATAACGATTTTGAAAATATAATCAAAAAATTTGAAGAATTAAATAGGAAAGGTTATATACAAGGAATTAACAATAATCTATATAACGCAGCAGGACTGACGTTAGAACATTATTTAGGCAAAAAAGCGGATAGTATGTTTTTTCCAGATTATAATGGAATAGAAATAAAGTGCACACAAAGATTTAGCAGATATGATGTAACCCTATTTTCGTTATCATTCGATGGACCAAGTTTATTTGAAAGCAATTATCTTTTAGAAACATATGGAATACAAGATACAATATATAAAGATTATAAAAAGCTAACTATAAGGTTAAAACTAAATAAAAAAGTTTACATAGACAATAAATATTATTTTGAATTAAAAATAGATAACGAAAAAATATATATTAAAATATACAATAATGAGGGAATACCAATAGAAAATAGAGGTTATATTTATTTAGACACTATTAAAAAAAGATTCTTAATAAAATTGAATAAATTAGCTTTAATTTATGCTAGTAAAAAGAGAATAAATAATGATTTATATTTTAGATATTATAAAATAGAATGTTTTAAATATCGCGAAATAGATTACTTTATAAAATGTTTAAAACAAGAAACAGTAAAAATATCATTAATACTTAGATTTTCTAGAAATCAAAAAACTTTTGGAAAGAATAAGAATAAGGGATTAGTATTTACGATTTCTAAGAATAAATTAGATTTGTTGTTTGATAAAGTATATTACGAAGAGAATTAATTGTTCTCTAATAAAATTTTAAAATAAAAACAAATAATATTTGACTTTTCCAACCTATTAACCTATTATATTCTGAAAAATGAAGGAACAGTAATTATGATTATAAAGACAGAACCAAGTGATATATTAAAACAAAATGCTAAACATATTGCTTTTGCTATTAATACAGAAGGATTTAATGACTCTGGTTTTGCAGGTGAAATTGCAAGAACTGCTTGGCCAGAATTAGCAAACATTGGTAATAATGAAATTGGAGAAGTATTATCCAAACAGGTAGGTGATACAACATATCACGCTTTAGTTTGTCATACTCTACGTAATGGCTGGGGTACTAATCAAAGAGAAGTTATTAAAACTTGTTTTGACAAAATAGATGCGAATAATGAACCAATTAACTCCATTGCCATAGGTACAGGATTTATTGGTCAACTAAGTGGAGCTAATGTACCAGAAATTGTATGTGGTATGCTTGAATCAAAGCAAAAAATTATTTTACATGCCAATTTTTCTTTAGATGATATCAATGAATATTACAAATCACATCCTAGTAACGAAAATCCTAAAACTTTTATAAGAAAATAATATATTATATAAAAGTGACAAAACAGAATATTTATGTATTCTGTTTTTTATTTGGAAATAAACAAAAAAAGTGATATAATAAGACACATTAAGGAGAAAAGATATGCAAAAAACATATATTGAAATGGGTAGTGAAGTTGATAATGAGGAAAAAATATTAAACGGAACCGAAAAATATTTTGTAGTTGATTCAAATAATATTGGAACTTTTGAAGTAGGAGGAATAGATGGACATATTGCTTATTCCATACGTTATCCAAGGATTCCTGATCCTTATGATTACTACACAAAAAGAGAACAATCATATAAAGTCGTTTTAGAATTAAAAGAAGATGATACTGGTTATTATTTTACAACCTTAGAAGGAAAAGAAAAAATTTTGCTTTCAAGAGAAGATTGTCTTGGTCTATCTGACAGAAGATTTGATGAATTCTTAATACCAGGTGAATATTGGTCAAGTAGAGAAAGAGAAAGAACATCTTTAGAACAACCTCATAGATTATATGAATTATTTGCAGATATTGATTCATCATATTTTGTAGATAACTTTGATACTATTAGACAAAATCCATTAACAGTAAATCTATCTTGTCTTAGACCATTAACTGAAGAAGACCATCCTGATTGGATATTAGATACAAATAAAAGATATCAAGATACTATTAACAGATTATTAGAAAGTAGGAGTATAGAAGGACAAAACTGGTTAATGGAAAGATATAATGTTGTAAAAGATGAATTACCAAGACCAAAGGAAAAGGGAAAACAAAATGGAACTAACTAGAAAAACAATCTTAGAAGATGAAGATTATTTAAGACAAATATCTATACCTGTAGATTTTAATGATGAAAAATTAAGTGAAGAAATTGAAGCATTAAAAGATTATTGCCTTGAAACAGAATGTTTCGCTTTAGCAGCAATTCAAGTAGGCATTCCTAAAAGAATAGTATGTATTAAACAAACAACTGAAGAAGATAGTGATGAGGAAATAACAAGAGATGATTTAAAAGTTTTAATCAATCCTGAAATTATATCTCGTAAAGGAAATACAAAATACTGGGAAGCATGTCTTAGTTGTCTAGATTTAACCGGTTGTGTAAATAGACCTTATGAAATGCTTATCAGTTATCAAGATGAAGAAGGTAACTATCATGAAAAAACAATCTCTGGTTTTGAAGCAACAGTTTATTCTCATGAATTTGATCATCTTGATGGTATATTACATATGGATATTGCTGATTATGTCATTGAAATGACTACTGAAGAAAGAAAAGAATTTAGACAAACACATCCATATGAAATTATAGATAAAGATAAAGAATACCAAAGACCAAGTCAAAATAAAAGATATGTAAGATAAATATAATAAAGGGGGACTCTATGAAAGTAGCAGATTTTGAACTTGACAACCTTTTAAATAATCCTAATAATTCTCCTGAAAATCTAACAGAAGATGAAAGAGAAGATATTAGAAAAAGATTAGATAGACTTGCTGAAAGATATGCGTTTACAAATGATGGTGAAGAAGAAGTAATAATTCCTCTATCAACTTTTTTAAGAAAGTTTAAAGAACCTGAACTTATTTATGCTAAAGAATATGCTGACTCTAAAAGATACCTTCTTAGAACAACAGATAAAAATATTGAAGGTGTTGTAATTAGAAGAAGTAGTACTATGCCACTTTATAAGCGTAAAGAAACTGCACCATTATCTAAAGAAGAACAAGAAGAAGTACTAAATCGTTTAGTTGAATATCGTAAAAAAATAGCAAAAGAAGAAATAACTGACGAAGAATTAGAAGAATATAAAAATTTAAGAAAATATTTTATTGAACACAATATTCGTCTTGCTACAACAGCAGCAATGAAACATCATTCTAATTTGTCAGAAGAAGAAAAAGAAGAATTTGCTTTAGAATTTTTAGTTTATGCTGTAGATGACTATATAAATAAACTTGCTGAAGGTAAAAACTTAAATATAACTTTATCGACATTTGTCACAAATATTATTAGATGGAAATGGGCGATGATGGAAGCAAGTGAACAATTAATTAGAACATCATATCATAAACTTACAAAAATAAATACAATCAATCAGTTATTATCTCATCTAAATTACACTGAGTATGATGACTTTGATTTAGAAAGAGTATCTTCTCTTACTGGTATGGATATCGAAGAAGTGAAAAAACTACTTTCTTCTAATCCTCAAATGGAAAGTGTTGAAGAACATCAAGAAAGTGATGAAACATTTCTAGATCGTTATAATCCACCAAGATATCTTGATGATACTGAATATTTTGCTCTAGAACATATAAATCAAGAAACTATTGCAGATGATTTAGAACTTGCTATGAAAGATGCGGGACTAACTAAAATAGATATTGAATTAATATATGACTTGTTTGGAAGTGAAAATCCTATGTCTCTACGCGAACTAGGAAAAAAGTATCATACCTCACACGAAACTGTAAGAACATGTAGAAACAAAGTTTTATCTAAAGTACGAGAGCAACCAATCCTCAAAAAATACCAATAAGAATATATGTTATAATAAAAAAGAAAGAGGTGAAAGTATGACAAAAGAATTCGCAACAGGTAAAGCTTATTTAAGTGAAGTAATTACTTTATTTAAAGTAGAAGATGACATTCAATCTCTAAGAGAAGATTTTGAAAAATTAGTAAAAGCACATCCCAAAAGAAATATATTTCGTTTGCTAGAAGATATAAAATTAGATAGAAAAAGATTTATTCCTAAAGATGTAAAAGCATTTTATCAAAAACATCAAAAATCATTTGATACTATCACAAGTTCAACAACAATAACTAACTTTTTAAGTAACTTTTATGAACCAAATGGTAGTAGAAGAATCTATAGTACTTTAGCTAACTTTGATACATATTTTAGAAATCATCAAGATGAAAATGAAAATATTGAAGCATTACTTGCTAAAATGAAATCTTTAAATATTAAATATATTGGTATTAATCCTGATATAGATTTTACGTCTTTAACATATTATGCTGATAAAAGTGAAGAATGGAATGAAACTTTAACTTATTTAGAAAATGTTGAAGTGTTACCAAACTATAATCCTAGAACAATTAAATATCATTCAACTGGATCAGATTACGCTATAACATTAGGTTTCTGTGGCCTATTTGGTAATGCTGCTCAAATGGGAAAAGATATTGTTGTAAATAATTTAAATTTTGATCCAAGTCATCTACCAGATAAACTTCATCCAGGAAAATTTTTTCATGAATTAAAAGAATTGGACGAAAAAACAAGAGAACAAAGCGAAAAACTTCGAAGTTCAATTGATTTAGAGTCTCAAGAAATAGATTTAAAATCTCTTCTTCAAAGAACTAAAGAAACGATAGCTGGAATATCTCAAGAAGATTTAAATCCTGAGTTAGAAAGAGCTCTAAAAATAATTGAAGATGGTCTAGAAGCCTTTGGATTAGGTAGAAAAAAATATAATGAAGGTATTACTAGAAATGGAACTATAGCACCTGAGAATTTAAAAGAAGAAAGACAAAAAACATTAAAAATAAATGGAAAGAAGGCACAAAATGGAAAAAACAGAACATAGAATAGATGTACACAGTTTATTAGTATTAATGAAGGTAATGGATAGATTACCAAAATTTGATAAAGAACTACAAGAATTAGTAGAAGCTACAAAAGGAAGTAAAGCAAGAAAAGAAGGTCGTATCACAATACCTGCGATTGACCAAATAAAAAGAGAACTAGAGACTCTAACCTCAAACAATAGTGGTTATAAAAAAGTTTCTAAATATACAGGAAGATTTTATGGAAGAAACAAAAAACTTATTGACGAAATAAGTGAACAAACAGACCTTTCTGGGTTTATTGGAAGATTCTACGATAGAGATGGTAAACATAAAGATTCTAAAGATGGAGGATATTTCTGGACTTATTTAATGGAACATCAAGAAGACCAAGATAAAATAAGAGAAATTTTAGAAAAGTTAGAAACTTTAGGTATCAAAAGAATCTCAATGAATCCAGACTGGGACTTTTCAATACAAGAACATGAATTATTAAGAAACGCTATTGAAAATGAAACAATAGTATATTCTAAAGACTATTCTTTTACTGGTCCAAAGAAAGAAGAAAGTCTAACTTATCGTTTAGAAAATCCTTATGCTATTTTAATGTATCCATGGAATCATAAAGCACCTGAAATATTAGTAAATAGACTTAACTTTCCAAAAGATACCCTACCAGATAGTATTACTTTAAAAAGTATTTATGAAGATATGCTAGCTAAAGAAACAATAGAGTATCAAACAAATGAATTATATTTAGCTAATTATAATCTCTTAGCTCAGTCATTAAAAACACTATTAGATATTGCCGATAGTACTGAAAATCTTCCAGATAGAGATATAGTTATACAACAACTAAAGGGAATGGAAGAAAGTAAAAAGGTTTTAGCAGATACTAAAGAAGAAACCCCTCAAGAAGAAACAACTTATGATGATGAAATTAGTCGTACATTTGCTTTTTATGAGGCAAGAAGAGGTCTATCTACTGCCATAAGCAACTTAACTTTAATATTAGAAGTTGATGAAAATATACCTAGAAGAGGTGAAAGATTAGATGCTATTTCTAGTATGCGAAGAAGACTAGCTAATATTAAACAAGCTGCCAGTATGTATGCTGATTCCCTTGTAGAAGATGGTACTATGACAAGAGATGTATTAGAAGAAGAAAAAGGTAAAGTTAAAAGTAAATACAGTAAAAAATTATTATCTAGAACTCCAAGACACAGTTAATACTGTGTTTTTTAATGACAAAAAATACTAATCGTGATAGAATAATAAGTCATTACAAGGAGGTGCTTAAATGCAAGGTAGTAGAATATTATTCTTAGAACAAATCGAAATTAAACAAGATAATAAAGGAAAGATATCATGTTAAAAGAATTAAAATGGACACTTTTTCAAAAAAGATATTCTCTAATTGTTAAGCAAGCATTAAAAGAAGGTCAAATTGCGAGTATAGATGATAGTATTTATGATGAGATGAAAGATACTTATTTATTTGGTTTTCCCGCTAATTTTATGATTAGATATCTTCAAGAAATAGGTTATCCTAATCACAAATGTTATGATATTTCCCGTTTTTCAATGCTTTGTTTAAAAGACTCTACTTGGACTAAAGGTACTATTAAAAGTTTAGAAATACTATATGGAAAAGAAGCTGCCACCCATTACTGGGTAGAACGTTATGGTAAAGTCTATGACTTTGGACTAACAAAAGATGGAATGGTCTTTGATAGAGATTTATTTTATAGACTGCAGTATGTAGATGAAACAGAAACCATATATGAAAAACGAGAAGATCACATCACAAGATGTGATGATATTTCAGGTATGCTTGGTAAAAAAGAAGATTATCTACCAGGCGGAGCCAAAAGAAACGACTTTCTTATAATGGCAATGACCATAAAACCAAATGTTGAAACTTCAGCTAATGATAACTTAAAACAAGAATGGCAAAAAATATTAAACGATATGCAATTTTCAAGTACCGAACGTATTCGTTTTACACCTTATCAAAAGAAAATGTAGATATGTAATAAACTGATAAAATAAATGTAGACATATAAAAAAAGATGATGTCTACATTTTTTATGTTATTTTATATTTAGGAGGA
>CALVKW010000044.1 GCA_944333345.1 uncultured Bacilli bacterium
AAAAATAAAGAATTAGGAAAACTAGTAGAGTTTGCTTACCTCTTGAGAGAAGGAGAATACAAAGATATCTATTTTCCAACGTATGAATTTTATGATGGTTGCGGGATGGATTATGGTGTAGAAACTGAAAATGGAGGTATCATGGTCTATTGTAATTTTGCAGATCATTCTACCGTTGATTTAGCAACCATTGTTTGTGTATTTGAAGGAGCAGAAGACAATCCAGAAAAAGCGTATTATTTATCTACGACAACCGGAATTTATAGAATGGAAATAAATAAATTAGTGCTAACAGAAGATAAAAATCATTTTACAGATGATATAGAATCCTTATATAAAATGTCTAACCAAGAAAAAATCGATTGTTTTATAGATGCCATGGTGATGTTGGGATTTAGAAAAGAGGATATAGAAGAAGTATTAAAGAAAAAAATGACTGCCCAGGAAGCTTATAGACATGTCGCTTTAGAAGAAAAAAAGAATATTGTTAGAGTTACTCACGGAAGAAGAATATTCTATTTTGATAAAAACGTCGCAATCAAGGGAGATTTTTCTGGAATATGGCTAGATGAGTTTCCTTTTCCATTTGAAGAAGAACCAATCTTTGATTGCTCTAAAGTAACATGCAAGTCCGCATATTTTAATGAAAATTCTAGCGGAATAAAATTAATTAATGTAAATGCAAATGAGGAAAGCATTCGTTATACAGATTTAACGAATGTAAAAATTGACGAGGTAATAGATTTAGCAAAAGTAAATGCTACTGGTACAACATTTGGTCATCATAAGGTAATAAATTTGGAGCATTCTATTGCTCCACTAGAAAGAGTAAACCTTTCTCTAGCAACCGATATCGATGGTAACAACTATATAACAACAAAAACAGGTCTAGTAACTGTAGACTTTCAGACAGAAGATGTGATGGAAAGAAAACAAGGAAAAATCAAGGTATACGCCAATGCTGATAATTCTCTGATGGCAATGGACGCTTTAGAGCATGATGCTGATGGTATTGGATTAATTAGAACAGAGAATATTTATACCAATGAAACAGATGCCTTAAACAGATTTGTTTATTATGCAGAAAATACTTATACATTTGAACCAGTAGATGGTAATACAGAATTTAATATTCTGCAATATACTCAATTAAAAGAAATTTGTAAAGCTAAATCAATAAGTAAAAAAATTGTTCGTTTATTTGATTTTAAAGAAGAGGATGTACATAGAATATTAGGTGTTAGTTGGAATAGTGAAAATTGGATGACAAGAAAAAACTTTCTAGGGAATTATCATGGAATATTAAGAGATCAAATCTTTACGATTGCTAAAGTTGCTAAAGAAGAAAACACCACTTTCGATATTTTAGTACCCTTGGTAACCGATGCTAATTATTTTCATTATATCAAAAGTGATATTATTTCGTATGCAGAAGATATTGGTCTAAAAGATTTAAAAATAGGTGCTATGATAGAAAGTAAAGATGCTATTCCAGCAATCGCTAGCATTGCCAAGAACGCAGATTTTATATCCATTGGTACAAATGACTTAACAGAAAGTGTAACCGGAAAAAGAAGAAGTATCTATGATCAAGAATTTTTTCATTTGACAGAGGAAGTAAAAGAATGTATCGAAGATGTTATTTATAGAGCGAAAGCTGTAAATCCAGATATTAAAATTGGAATTTGCGGGGAACATGCAAATTATATAGAGAATGTTATGTATTATAAAACACTAAACATTGATTATATAACTTGTTCCTCTTCCTTTATAGCCGTAAATAAGGAAGTACTAAATCCCATGCAAAAAACAAAAAAATAATGGAGAGGATGTAGTATGAAAAAAGAACTATATGAATACAAATTAGACCTATTTTATTATGGTGTTAACTTAACGGATTCTGCTTATAAAAATTTAAAAAAAGGAAAAAATAATCAAGTAAACCATGATGACTATATTACCACCAAAGGATTGTTATTGTGCTTAGAAAATCAAGTATATGTAAATGCCAACTTAAATAAAAATAGTAGATATAAAATTGATTATATAGATAAAAAATTCATTTTAAGCGAAAGTAGTGAAATTTGTCAAGTCCATATTTTTCAACCACCTAACTTTGCTTTACAAACAACAAAACTACCAAACGGGCTCCCAATTACTAATTTCGTAAATATTCACGGAGACCGTATCCGAATCCAACCAATCGGTGGATGTGCGAACCGTTGTAAATTTTGCAACCTTAACCAAATAAAATATCAACTTTATTCTATATCAGACTTAGAACAAGCATTTTTATACGCTCTAGAAAATCATGGATTCAAACATATATTAATCAGTGGTGGAAGTCCCCGAAATAATAATAGTGATTTCCAATACCTAACAGAAGTATATCAATATTTTGGAAGTAAATATGGAAAACGTTTTCCAATAGACGTTATGCTAGTTCCCAGAGGACTAGAACCAGGGAAAGATTCCAAACAAGATTATTATAACTTTTTAACAAAACTAAAAAGTTGGAATATCACAGGAATATATGCCAATTTAGAATTATATAACGATTCTTTACGAAAAAAATATATTCCTCAAAAAGATGATATTGGTAAAGAAAAGTATTATGAATTTTTAAAAATTGCCACAGAAGTATTTGGAAAAGAAAATATAAAATCTTGTATTATTATTGGTCTAGAAGAGGTAGAAGATAGTCTTAAAGCTGTAGAAGAGTTATGTAGTTTAGGTTGTATACCAGTACTTTCTCCTTATGTACCAATAGATAACAAAATTCCATCACCCACACCAGAGATGATGAAAAAAGTATTAATACAAGCTCAAAAGATTGCCGACAAATATAAGGTTGCACCGGGACCATCCTGTAACTTATGTAAACACAATACCATTCATTTTAACTAATAGAAAATAGGAGAGACATATGAATAATTTTGATAGTATTATTTTTGATTTAGATGGGACTTTATGGAGTGCTTTGGACAGTACTGTTTTCGTATTAAAAGAAATAAAAAAACGACATCCTGATATTGTAGAGGATGTATCGGTTGATATTATAAAATCTGCTATGGGATGTACTTTTGAAGAAACAGCTAAAAAGTATTATGGTTATTTGGATAAAGAGATAAGGGAAAAATATACGGAAGAAGCCATTTTAGAAAATACCAAACGTTTGATGAAATATGGTGGAACTTTATATGATGGTGTAGAAGATATTATAAAAGAATTATCGAAAAAATATAAATTATATATTGTAAGTAATTGTATTGAAGGGTATATTGAATCATTCTTAGAGACGAGTAATTTAAAAGACTATTTCTTAGATTTTGAAAATAATGGAAGAACTGGTTTATCGAAAGGGGATAATATTAATTTATTAATCAGACGAAATCATTTATTAAATCCTATTTATGTTGGGGATACGAATAAAGATAGAGAAGCTTCAGAATATGCTGGTATTCCATTTATTTTTGCTAGTTATGGATTTGGTAATGTTACTAAATACGATTATAAGATTAATGATATTTCGGAAATGCTAACGATTTTTGGAGAAGAAAAATGATTCAGTATTTATGGCATAATGAGAAAGTCCCTTCTGATATGAAAGTGTATCAAGTATCAGGAATTTTATTAAATGATAGAACAGAGGTTTTATTATATGAAGAAGACGGTAGATATCGTATTCCTGGCGGACATCCGATTGAAAATGAAAATATGGAAGATACATTAATTAGAGAATGTTTTGAAGAAGTGAATGCATCTATTGATAACATTACTTATTTAGGATATCAGGAAGTGATAGGCGATAAAAAAGAACCTTATGCTCAGGTTCGTTATATTGCTAAAATAAGAAAGTTAGGAAAAAATAGAGAAGATATTGATAATGGAAAACTCTATAGACGTTTATTTGTTCCACTAGATGAAGTTAACTCGTTTCTTAACTGGGATGATGTTGGAAGAAAGATGATACAAACAGTGAAAGAAAAGATAGGGATTAATTAAAAATGAAGTTTAATATTAGTATTTTCTTTTACTAAGAAGTACCCTTTACGTTCAGGATTTTCTATTACTTGCCCCTGGGATAACAGAAGAATGCTGGAATCTAGTTTCGTATCTTTTAAAGAAACAGTATCACTATTTATAGTAAGGTATGTTCCACATAAGTCAGCGGAGGTAGCATCTACATTTTCTAACTGTTTACCAATAAGACATACATTTTTAAAACTACTACCAGCGATACTGTTTTGATAAGCCGTAGAAAAATCAATATGTTCTATGTTTGTATTAGAAAAATCAATCTTTCTAAAATCCATATTGGCAAATTCAACCTTACTTAAATCTAAAAATGGTAAAAAAGGAAGATATTCTTCTTTTATTTTTTTGTAATCTTGTTTTGTAATAAATAATTCTTCTTCTGATATAGGTATTTGATAATAGTAAAATTCTGGATAAGAATTCTCTTTAGCAAGTGAATTTACTCGTTTTATACGACTTAGTATTTCGTCATTTGCGGGGATTTTTACTTTTTCTTCCTCATATTCTAATACTCCAGGAATTTGCGATGTAATATGTGTTTTTATTTGGTTAGTATTTATATCTTCTAATAATTGCTGGAAAGAGATACTTTGTATTAATGCGGGAGAAAATTTTTTACCGTCAATAAAAAATTCAACGAGACTATCTGGTACATCTATCTGAACTAGTTGAAATAGTGCGAACTTTGTTTCATCATATAATTTTCTATCTTTGCTTGATAGATCTGTATAATCAAATATATTTTGAATATATTCACTATGCAAAATAGGAAATTGTCTGATATTGATTGTTATTGTTTGCATAATATCACCTCAAAAATTAATATTATTTTAAGGAATAAAGATATTATTGTCAATTATTATGATAAGGAAGATAGTTGCATAGGTAAGAATCTGCATAGTTTTTATATTCTTCTAACTCTTTTTTATTTGTAATTGTCCATACAAACATAGGTGTTTTTTTTCTATAATGTTGTATTCTTTTTTTCTTAATAATCTTTTTATTGATGGCTATAAAGTCTGGATTACAATATTTTATTAGTAAGATACTGCTCATCAGATAACTATATATTTTAGATGTAGGGAAGGTAGTTATTAGTAGTCCTGTCTTATGCTTTGTTGTTTTCTTTAGATGACGAACGATATTGGGTTGGAAGGACTTTAATAAAAATTCTCCAGGATAATTTTCTAGTTCTTTTTTTAGTTTTTGGCAGATTAGTTCAACATTTTCTGTTTTTTTAATTTCGATATCTAATAGTACTTTTCCTTGGATTAGATTTAATACTTCATTTAATGTTGGTATTTTTTCTTTGGTTGTTAGTAATGTTAACGTTTGTAATTCTTGATATGTAGTGTCTTCTAGATATTTATCTATTCCACACATTCTTTTTAAGTTAATGTCATGAAAGACAACAAGTGTTTGATCTTTTGTTAATTGTACATCGAGTTCGATAGGTATATTTAACTCTTTTGCTCTTTTAAATGCAGTAAGTGAGTTTTCTGCAACTTCTTTATTATCAAATATTCCTCGATGAGCAATTGTTAGTCCTTTTAAACTCATAATTTCACCTCTATTATAGTATAGCAAATAATCTTATTTTATTGTCTGTTCTCGTTCTTTTTTTAAAAATTTGACATTATTTGTATTTTGTGTTATAATGTGTTTACTTCAAAGATAGAGGGGTTCTAACTGAAGCAATATATAAGTTCGTTAGGGAGGTTGAATATATGGAAAAGACATACATCTTTGAATATTTGGATGAAAATGATTTTAGAAAGAAAGAACGTTCTGTTAGAAAGTATAATATGCTTGCTTATAAGAAATTAACATTTTCTTATTATCCTGAACTTCGAAAAGGTAATTTTTTAGGTAAAGAAGTTGGCAAAAACGAAAAAAATCAGACTGTTTCTTATGAATTAAAATTACCAACTGATGAGTTATTTGCGAAAGTTCATGGAGAAATTATTTTACATTATACCGTTTACTTAGAGAAACATATTATCCTTTTAACTAATATTACTCCTGAAGGTATTTTAGATGAAGGACATAGAGCTGAGCTTTCTACTTATAAAGGTGTAATGATTTCTAAAGCACATCCAGAAAAAGATATGTTTAAGATTAATTTACTTAATATGTTAGGAAAATAAAAACAATTAGATGTTTGGTCTAATTGTTTTTTTATAGTATTTCTGTGTCGTTTTCTTCTTCTTTTTTTGGTTCTTCTTTTAATGCTTTATCTTCATTTTCTACTTCTGGGGTTGTCTTTTCTTCTGTTTTATTATTTTTTGGTTCTTCATTTAACGGTTCTAATTGTTTCGCTAGTTGTTTTTGAATAAATCCTAGGTTGAATAATTTTGAGCCTACTTTCATATTCATACGATCTTTTTTTAGATTTAGGGAAACCATAGCGTTTGTTCCGGCATCTACAATTAGTGGTAGTCCAGTAATGAAACTTGCCATATCACTATTTAAAAAGACAAGTGGGTAGGCCATTTCTTCTGGCTTTGCTAATCTTTTTGCTGTTCCTGTTTCTGCAACTAAAGCATCCATTCCACCAGCTTCTACTTCAAATTCTTTTTTCATACCAGTATCTGTGCTTCCAGGAAGAAGGGCGTTAACTCTAATTTTTTTAGGTCCTAATTCAATTGCAAGAGCTGCCATATAATAATTCATAGCACGTTTTGATAGAGGGTAGGCCATCATACCTAGAGTATCTTCCTTGGCTTGTTCATGTAGAGCTTGTATCATCTCTTCCCATGTTTTAGCATTCGTAAATTTTTCAAATTCTTTATAATATTTTTCCCAGTATAGACCACCTGTTGAAGTTACATAGGAGATTGCTCCTCCATAAGTCATTCGCTCTTTTAGATATTCTTCTGTGATATATTTATTAGCAATATAATTTACTGTAAAAGTTTTATAATAGTTTGTTTTTGCTCCAGATAGTCCAGCTACTCCGAAGAAGGAATCAATATGTGTTGGAATTTGCTCCATTGCTTGATCTATTGATTCTTTGTTATTTAAATCTACTTCAATAAATTTTTTTACTCCAGAAATTTCTTTTCTTGTAATATCTAGGGCATATACTTCTGCACCTAATTCTATTAGTAGTTCTGTTGTTGCATATCCAATACCAGATGCTGCACCTGTAACTACACATATTTTATTTTTGTATCCAAAATAATCTTTCATTTTACATCCTCCTATTATCAGTTTATCACTTTTCTTTTTGCCTACAATTGTCTTTTTTCGTTATTTACAACAATTGACAGGTATTCATTTTTAAATTTTATTATTATTTTCTTTTCCTTTCGTTAACTTTTTGATATAATATCTTCTAAAAGAGGTGTCGTATGGGAAAACAAGTAGAAAGTAATTATGTGTTTGATGAGTGTAGAGACTGGTTTTTAAAATATCAAGATACATATAAGATATTAGATAGAATTTGTTCTAGTGAAGAAGGAAGAAATTTTTCTCTTAGTTTAGATTCAAAAATTAATTATGTTTCTGATACAGATAATCATATGCGATATGTTTTTTCGCTAAATTTGGTTTCTTTAGAAAATGAAGTTTTTATTGAAGGACCAAGGTTATCTGTTGCGGAAGAAAACAGTAAATCTATTCAGTATTTAGTTGCTGCTATGACAGATCATTATTTATCTTATCATCCTGATATGTCCATTCGTTTAGAAGAATTTCGTGGGTCTTTAACGGATTTTAAAGATAATGGGGGTAAGAGGAGATTTTTGGCTATGGATGCTATGAAAGATTCTCAGTTATCGCAAACAATCTTGGGAACAATTTCTAATTATTTATTACAGTTTCCAAATGGTCCAGAAATTCAAAGATATTCTAGTATTGCTCAAACTGAAAGAGGGGAGCAAGATCCGGCTTTTATTCATTCTGTAGATGCTAGTCAAACAGCTTTTCTAAAAGTTTTGCATTTAAAGTCTATATCTAAAAAGAAGTAGACTTTCTTTTTTTTCTATTTTATGATATAATATATAGCAAATAGAGGGGGATATTATGGCTAGAAAGAAATTTGAATATCAATTGGTCGGATCTATTTATGATCCATATGCACCTAATCCGTTTCAAGAACAAGAATCTATTACTGTTCCTGGGCTTTCTTTAGACCGTCTAGAAGATATTGATTTTTATACGACGCAATTTAGAAGAGAAGAATTTGTCGAACAGTTACCATCTTATTATCATGATAAAACACATTTTTCTATTCGCGTTTTTAATAATTATCAAGATTCTTCTTATTTTATTAAAGTTATTTTTAAAGATGATTTATACGGTGAAGAATTTGCTTCATTGATTCCATCTGTTAGACCACAGAATGTTTTCTTAGATGATAAGCATAAGAGATTAGCTTTATTACCACGGAGTGAATTGGTTAATAAGTATTGGAAAAAAATAGAAGATGCTTTAGCAAAAAGAGATGTTGATACCTTAGGGAAATATTTTTCGGTAAATAGTTCTTATTATCATAAATTGATTAGATATTTAAATAGTGGTTATGATGAAGGAGCAGAATTTAGTGCGTTAGAGAATTTGAAGTTAGAATTTCGTGATTATCATATTTTTAGAAAGGCTTTTGTTGCGGAGAATAATTATCATTCTTCTTATTCTACTAGTGATACGAAAAAGTCTTCTACTACGTCTAATCCTGCTGCTACTCCTATGGCGGAATTTTCTGTTGGCGAAGAGGAATATCGTTCTTCTCTTACTCAGAAATTTAATCTTCAAGGGAAAAACGAAGAGTTTTTAACTCCTCGCGAGTATGCTGAGTGTAATCCAGGGTTTGATGATATCGGTCCACCACAATATGTTAGGAAAAGGAATGCTCCTAGGAAACCATTAAAAAATTCTCATGATGAAAATTAATGTTTTCTATTGTCAAAAATAATACTTTATGTTATTATTAAATGGTCATGAATTTGACCTTTTTGCCCTGTTGGTGAAGTGGTTTAACACGCTGCCCTCTCAAGGCAGTATACACGGGTTCGAACCCCGTACAGGGTACCAGTTTGTTATTACTTAAGGGTTCTTAAGTTTTAGGAAGATGTATTGATTACATCTTTTTTGTTTTGTATACTATTGCTATATCGGGGGATTTTTATGGAAGAAGTCGAATTAAATTGTTTATTGTCTCATATTTTAAGAAGTAGAGGAGTTTCTTTAAGGGAAAATGCTAATAATCATATTACTCTTCAACCAAATAAAATAATTGCTGAAAAAATAATTAAAAGAGAAAATGGTTTTACCAATACTGTTGATATGGCTTCTATTGATTTGTTACATCAATCTATTGTTATTAGTCATTTTTCTAAGGAACATACAGTAATACCATCAGTTACATCTTCTAGTCCCTCTGTAAATAGAGAGGTTAATCTTGATAAAAAAATTATTGAAACTTATCAGGTACGTTGTGATGAAATGCATTATGTAAGAAGAGAAGAAGTTGTTACTGGGAAAGAGGGATCACATAATTTTTCTGTTAATGAAGAGCAAAAGATTTATATTTTACCAGATGGGTATCAAATTACTGATGGAATTGATTGTTTTGAAGGATATCATACATTTAAGAAAATATTAGGAGATAAAAAGAAGCATTAATTATTTGATGTTTCTTTTTTTCTTCTTTACTTGACATCTATCTTTTTTCATTTTATAGTTTATATTAGATAAGAATATAGAGGTGTGTTTGGCATGATTAAAATATATAAAAATATGTTAGATGATCCAGTTGTTTCTACTTGTCAAAAAATAGAAGATGATTCATGGATTCGTTTGGTGAATCCTACGAAAGAAGAAATTGAACGTGTTTCTCGCGAAGTCTCTATTCCGGCTAGTATTATTTCTCAAGTGTTAGTAGAGAAAGAGTTACCTAGAATTAAACAAATTGATGGAGCTACATTGGTTGTTATCGATGTTCCTTATATGAAAGATAAAAGTATAAAAAATAAGTATGTTACTTATCCTCTTGGAATTATTATTTGTGATAATTTACATATCGTTACTGTTTCTTTAATTGAACATGAATTTTTACAAAGTTTTGCTGATGGTCTAGTGGAAACCTTTTTTACGTATAAGAAAACAAGATTTTTAATTCAGATTTTATTTAAATCAGCTGAGGTTTATTTAAATACTTTAAGTTCTATTGATGAAGATATTCAAAAAGTAGAAAAAAATACATATTATTCTACTAATAATCGATTATTAATTAATTTTTTAAATATTCAAAAAACATTGGTGTATTTTATTACATCCTTACAAGCTAATGGTTATGTTTTAGAGAAACTTCATAGAGAAGAGATTTTACCTATGTATGATGAAGATAAAGTGTTGCTAGAAGATGCGATGATTGAGAATAAACAGGCGATTGAAACTTCTGTTGTTTATCGGGATATCTTGGATTCTACTATGGATACTTATGGAACTATTATTTCTAATAATTTAAATGTTATTATGAAGTTTTTGGCGGGAATTACTATTGTTTTTTCTATTCCTACTATGATATCTTCTTTTTTAGGTATGAATGTTCCTTTAGGTTTTGTTGGTGAGAGTGATTTTTCTTTTTTCATTGTCTGTATTGTTTCCTTTATTGTTTCTTTTCTTATTGCCTGTTGGTTAAAGAAAAAAAATATGCTATAATGGGATAGACGAATGTTAAAATAGAATTGGAGGAATTATGGAAGAGTTTGTTATTTCGATTATGAATCAGTTTGGGTATTTTGGTATCTTTTTTCTAATTTTTATAGAAAATATATTTCCACCAATCCCATCTGAAGTTGTATTACTTTTTGGTGGGTTTATGACTACTTATTCTAAATTGAATTTGATAGGTATGGTTATTTTTTCTACTTTAGGTTCTACTGTTGGAGCAATTGTATTATACTTTATTGGTAAGATTTTAAATAAAGAGAGACTAAAAAGAATTGTTTCTGGTAAAATAGGTAAAGTATTACGATTAAAAGCAAGTGATATTGATAAAGCTGATCGTTGGTTTGATACGAAGGGAAATAAAACTGTTTTCTTCTGTAGATTTATTCCAGTTGTTAGAAGTTTGATTTCTATTCCTGCTGGAATGAGTGAAATGGCTATGGGAAAATTTTTACTTTATACGATTACAGGTTCACTTATTTGGAATACTGTGTTGTTGTTTGTTGGAAGTAAAGTAGGAGAAAACTGGAAAAGAATTGAAGCTATCATGAGTCAATATTCTCATATTATTTTAATTCTTTTGATTATTGGATTCTTAGGATTTGTAATTTATCACTTTTCTAAAAAGAAAAAGGCAAAAAGTAAGAGTTAGAAGTATTTTTTGATACTTCTTTTTTCTTTTGTGACTTTCTAAGTTTTTACAAGTAGTTTTTGTAATTTTTTTAAAAAGTTGTGATTTTGGCTGAATTTGTAGTTTACCACACCACTAAAACACCAAAAGTACTTATTTTTTTAATTTTTGGTGTTGAAAAGTTGATATATTTTAAATAAAGTGCTAAACTAATTTTGGGTTGAGTTATTCAT
>CALVKW010000045.1 GCA_944333345.1 uncultured Bacilli bacterium
CCAAAGAGATATTATACAATATATATCGGAATCTTTTTTATTAATGATAAGGTATCTTTTTAAAAAAGGATTAACACCCTTTTGTTCTGTGGTTGCAAAAGTTGGAAAAATATGCTATAATTTTTGTTACGTGCATTAGGTTAATGTCAATTTACATACAGAAAAAATCCCTTTATTATCGATTTCTTGCGCAGTATTTAGTTTTATGTTATCATGAAATGGTAAGAATTTGCATAAAATATATGGGATATAAGTAAAGGATGTTTATATGAGTAATTATACAGATGAAGAATTCGAGCGTATTGTTAGTCCAATTCTTGAAATTGAAGAATTTAATAGATTGAAATTTATTACACATCATGGTATTACTAGATTTGATCATTCTGTGCGAGTTGCTTATTTTTCTTATAAAGTGAGCAAAGCATTAAAATTAGATTATAAAGAGGTTACAGAAGCTGCTTTATTGCATGATTTCTTTTTAGATGAAGTAAATCATGAAAGTAGGGTAGAAAGACTTCGCCATCATCCAGAATGTGCTGTGAAGAATGCTTCTAAATACGTAGATTTAACAGAAAAGCAAAAGGATATTATTAAGACACATATGTTTCCTGTTACCTTTGCACCACCTAAGTATTTAGAAAGTTGGATTGTAGATTTAGTGGATGATTTTGCAGCTGTATATGAAAGTTGTTATCGTATGAAGATGGAGTTTCGTTCCGCTATGTTTTTATTTATGTTTTTTGTAGTTAATTTTGTAAAAATGAGATAATTCCTTAGATTTATCTCTTTTTTTTATTTCTAATCTATGGTATAATTTTGCAAGAAAGAAGTGATAGTATGCAAAAAACATTTATTTTTGGACACAAAAAACCTGATACAGATTCTGTTATGTCTGCTATTGGACTTTCTTATTTAAAAAATCAATTGGGAGATTATACAGAACCTAGAATATTAGGAAATGTTAATAAGGAGACAAAATATGCTCTTAATTATTTTGGGTTAAAAGAACCGGAATATTTAAATGATGTTAAATTACAAATTAAAGATGTTAATTATCATAAGAAATTTTTAATTAAAGATACCGATTCTATTTATGATGGATATCAGATGATGTTAAAAGAAGGAGTTACTGGTATTCCTGTTGTTAAAAAGAAGAATGAGTTTTTAGGATTAATTACTATTAAAGATTTATCTCATATGGTAGTTAATGTTAATTTCGAGGAGTTATATACTTCTTATGAGAATATTATGCATGTCTTAAAAGGAGAAGAAGTGTTACGATTTGATTCTGAAGTAGTTGGTAATATTATGGTTGCGGCATATCGTAGTACTACTTTTATCAATACAGTGCCTTTAACAAAAGATAATATTTTAATCGTGGGAGATCGTCATAGTGTTATTGAATATGCAGTAGAGTCTGGAGTTAAATTATTAATTTTATCTGGAGATGCTGAGATAAAAGAGAAACATATAGAAATTGCTAGAAAGAATAAAGTTAATATTATTCGTACGCCATATGATTCTTATCATATTACTAGACTTTTACCACTTACTAATTATATTAAAACTATGATACGTAGTTATAATCCTACAAAGTTTGAAGAAACAGAATTTATTGATACTGTTTTAGATATTAATAATAAATTAAAACATACCAATTATCCTGTTGTTAATAAAAAGAATCAGTGTTTAGGATTACTTCGTATTACGGATTTAAATGAAAAATATCCTAAGAATGTAATATTAGTTGATCATAATGAAAAATTACAAAGTGTAGAAGGATTGGATGAAGCTAACATTTTAGAGATTTTTGATCACCACAATTTAGGAAGTATTACTACTAATGCTCCAATTAATTTCCGTAATATGGCGGTTGGTTCTACTTGTACTATTGTATATACATTATTTCTGGAACGGGGAGTTGAAATTTCTAAAGAAATTGCTGGGGCGTTGTTATCTGGAATTTTATCTGATACTTTAATTTTAAAAAGTCCAACAGCGACACCTCGTGATGTGGAAGCAGTTAATGCTCTTTCTTATCTTGCTGGAGTTGATTATCAAACTTATGGTATGGATATGTTAAAAGCTGGTACTTCCTTAGATGGTATGAGTAAAGAAGATGTCTTATATAATGACTTTAAATTATATACTGTTAATGAAAAGACATTTGCTATTGGACAATTCTTTACTATGAATTTTGATGAAATGAAAAAAGAATTAGATGGTTATATTGCAACATTAGATGAAGTGGCTGAAGCTAATAATTATAATTTTATAGCTTTATATGTTACTGATATTATTAAAAATGGTAGTTATGTTATTTTTAATACGAAAGGGCAAGATGTTGTGGATGTATGTTATGGAAGTGAAAATATTCCTGAGGGATACTTTGTTGAAAATTGTGTTTCTCGTAAAAAACATGTTGTGCCACTTATTATGGAAGTATTTGAAAATTAAAATATAGGAGAGAGATTATGAATTTATTTGAAATTATTATCTTGGGGTTCATTCAAGGGATTGCTGAATTTTTACCTATTTCTTCTTCTGCTCACTTAATTATTTTTAGAGATATTTTTGGAATAGGAGCAGGAATTAGTGCTAATATGGAACTTACTTTTGATATTGCACTTCATTTTGGTACTTTGCTTGCCATTGGTGTTTTCTTCTTTTGGGATTTTATTCATATGATTCAAAAGGGATTTACGAAAGGTGTTAAGGATGATGAAGGTAAAATTCTATGGTACTTGGTTGCAGCGACCATTCCAGCTGCTATTGTTGGAGTCCTTTTTGAAGATACTATAGAAAATGTTATCCGTTCTAATTATGTTGTTATTGCTTTGGCACTTGCTATTATGGGTGTTATTATCTATTTAGCTGATAAATATAGTAAGCAAGATAAATCTATTAAACAAATGTATTTGAAAGACGCTATTATTATTGGATGCAGTCAAGTATTTGCTTTAATTCCTGGATTTTCTCGTAGTGGTACTACGATTGCAGCGGGAAGAGTTTTAGGATTAGATCGTGAAAGTGCAGCTAAGTTTTCTTTCTTTTTAAGTGCTCCTGTTGTGTTGGGTGCTGTTGTTTTACAATTAATTACTGATAGTGTATGGGAAGTTATTTTTGCTCATTTATCGGTTTTTATTATTGGTATTTTAGTTTCTTTTATCATTGGACTTTTATGTATTAAATATTTACTTAAGTATTTACAGAAACATAATTTTAAAATATTTATGGTTTATAGGGTTGTGTTAGCGGTTATTGTGTTATTATATATTATAATAAGATAGAGATAGGTGATACTTATGAATGCTCAGGTTGTTGGATTATTAGTTACATTTTTACTTGGATTATTTATTTTAATTGGGGTATTAATTGCTTTTCTTGTTAATAAGAAGGGGCAGGTTATTGATTTTTCTTTAGGACTTGCTTTTAGCGTTATTGTTATGTTAATTATTATCGATTTGATTCCTGAAGTGATTGAGCATTTGGGACTTCGCTATATTTGGCTCTTTTTAATATTTGTTATTTTGGGTTATGGTTTGTTACGCCTTTTAGATCATTTTGTTCCTGATCATCATGAGCATTCGTCCATGACTAAGAAAGAAGCCAATGATAATTTGGCGCATATTGGAGTGATTTCTTCTATTGCTCTTGTTATTCATAACATTGTAGAAGGTATGGCTGTATATTCTACGGTGCTTTCTGATGTTAGTACGGGACTTATGTTGGCTATAGGTATAGGATTTCATAATTTGCCTTTAGGTATGGTAATTGCTACTACATTTTATCAGGGCAATCCTAAGAATAAAAAAGTATGGTTGGTTGTCGTAGGAGTTGCTCTTTCTACTTTAGTTGGGGGATTCGTTTCCTTATTATTAAATAATCAGGTGTTTCCTGAATGGGTTTTGGGTAGTTTACTTTCTCTTACTTTGGGAATGCTATTTTTCATTTTATTTTCTGAGCTACTCCCTAGAATTAAAAAAAGTAGGTTTATTAAGGAACGTAATTTAGGACTTGTCGTTGGTGTTGTTATTATGTTAATTTCTCTTATGGTATAGGTGAAGATATGTTGTATAATATTTGTAGTTGGTTTTTATTATTTTTGATGTATTCTGTTTTAGGATATGTTGCTGAAATCATTTGCTGCTCTATTGTTTCTAAAAAATGGGTATTAAATCGTGGCTTTTTAATCGGACCATATTTACCAATCTATGGATTTGGTTGTTTGATTATGGTGTTGTTTTTATATCGATATGAAAATGATTTATTTGCTTTATTTATTATGGGAGCCTTTTATTGTACGTTGTTGGAATACATTACAAGTTTTCTTATGGAAAAACTATTTAAACTTCGTTGGTGGGATTATTCTGCTAAAAAGTTTAATATTAATGGTAGAGTATGTTTAGATAATGCTTTGCTTTTTGGTATAGGAGCTATTTTTGTTGTTCGTATTGCTCATCCTTGTTTTCGATATTTGGTTTATTTACTTCCAAGTGGAGTTTTGATTGGACTAGCTATTATTTTGTTTATTATTTTCTTAGCTGACGTTGTTGAATCTTCTTATATTACTGTTCGTTTAAAAATTAATGTTAATAATTTTGTACATAAAGATGCTACTGAAAAAATAAAGTCTGAAGTGTTAAAAGCTATACGTAAACATACTACATTAACTTCAAGATTGTTAAAGGCATTTCCTAATGTTACTATGGATGCTAATAAGAAGTTTATGGAGTTTTTAAAGGTGTTTTATAATACAAAACGTGATATAAAAATAGAAAAATTGAAGAAAAAAATAGAAGAAGAAAAGAAAAAATGATATAGGCAATCAATCTTTTATTGTATTGCTTTTTTATTGACATCTTTTTTTTTACTGCTTATAATTATTAGTATAGAATAGGAAGGTTTTGTCAGGGATAAAGCTAGAAATAGCGGTGTATTAAGCGAATTGTTTATTATTATTTTAAAATAATAATTCGATTTCTGATTTTGATGAATATGGGATTGTTTGTAGTAATGATGATACTTGTGTTGATGTTATTGGTTATGATGTGTTGGATTTTACAGATAATGACTACTTTACTATTTCGTAAGCATAATTTCTATTTTTAAAAATATTTCGTTTGACAAGAGTTTATTAGATGCTATAATAAAATAGAGTAGAAGAGAAGGATAGGAAGGTTTGTTATGAAAAGAAATGTTAATAATAATGGTTTTACTTTAATAGAATTACTTATTTCTTTAGTTATTATTGGAATTATTTTGGGACTTGCTTTGCCTCAAGTTTCTAGATTACAAAGTGCTAATCGAGAGAAAAAGTATGATTCCTATAAACAGTCATTAGAAGCTGCTGCGAAAGTTTATGTTGATAATCATTCTATTGATTTATTTGGTAATAATGAAAATGGTTGTGTTACTATTCCCTATAGTGATTTAAAACGGGATAACTTAATTCGGGATTTTGGAGAAAAGGGAATTGTTTGTAGTAATGATGACGAAACTTTTGTAGATGTTACGAAGCTTGGAAATAAATATATCTATTCTTCTGATCTTGTTTGTTATGATGGTAGTAAAGTTGCTTATAGAAATCAGGATACTAAAAAGGAAGATACTACTGTTTGTGGCAATCATACTAGTGAAGTTGGCGACGAGAGTGAGGACGATATACCTACGGATGAGGAATTTGATAGGGAACCACCTGTGTTAGATATTCAACCGCCGAATACAGATAATAAATGGTATAGTGCAGAAGGTATTGTTAATGATTTAGAGTTAAAGGCAATTGTTTCTGATGATACTGGTTTAAATAGAAATATTCGTGTCCAGATTGTTTGGGATAATCTTGATAATGGCGAAACTAAGACCTTAAAATTTAATTTTAATAATAAAGAGGTTGTTCGAGAAAATGTACAATTATCCAAGGCTTTTACAAAAGATATGATTCCAAATGATCCTGAAGAGTCCGGTAGATATATGGTGACAATTAGTCCTGATAATACAAGTGGTGATCGTTATGGTGTTCAAGATAATTTAGGAAATTATAGTATATTGAGTGCGTATAGGCAAGAATATTGGATAGATAATCAAAGCCCAACTATGGATCCTTCGGTTGCTTCTACAGAAGAGAGTTATCATTCTAAAAAGGTTATCGTTACCATTAATGCTCATGATACTCATGCTGGTCCTGATAAAGTTTATATTTCTAATACTGGATATGAACAAGACGGTAGTTGGCAGGATTATAAAGACACTTATGATTGGACTTTATCTGGGAATTATGATGGTAAAGAAAGAGATATTTACATTACTTTAATGGATAAAGCTGGTAATAAAATAAATAAAACTATTCAGTATACAGTTTATGATGAATGTAGTCAAACTACGGAGGAAATTACTAGTACTTCTGATTGTAGTGTATCTTGTGGAGATGGTACCGCAACAGAAAATATTTCATTATCTGATAAATATACTGGAGCAAGCTGTGGAACTACTTCTAAGAATGTTTCTTGTAATGCTGGTGCTTGTCTTCCTACTAATACTTGTGCTATTCGTGGTAATACATGCCTTGATTCTGGCTTTGTTAATGGATGGACATGTAATACTCATAAACATAATTCTCAAGGATACTATCAGATTTATTGTACTGATTCCAATGGTAAACTTAGTCAACATGATGATATAGGTGGCTGGGTTTGTGGGGATTCCCCATATCCAAATGATTATGTGGACGGCTATGGTAATAAATGGAAAGTTATTGATGATTCTGGTTGGGATAAAACTTATAAAGGAAGGGTTATGACACCAAACCCAAGTCTTTGTAGTGGATAGGAGAGATAAATGTGCATAAATTTGGAATATTATTATTTGTTTTATCGTTGATTTTTCTTATTGGTGGTATTACATTTTATACACAATCTTTTAAACAAAATGATGCTGATGTTAGCCAAGGGACTACTGATAAACAGGATGAAGGTTTAGAAAATGTCATTCATAATTCTCAGGATGATATTTACCAAGAAAAATGTATTGATAATCTATGTTATAAAATTGATTCTTTAGCGTTTTCCGATTCTGTTGATTATGATATGGGAGAGATGGTTGTTTCTGTTACGAATCGTGGAGATTCTGTAGTTCCAAAAAGCGGGAAAAATTTTGTTTTTCATACCTCTAATCAAGAGGTGGTAGTACCAATTGTCTTTGGTGAGATTGCGATTGGAGAATCTCAACAAGCTATGGCCAATGTTTCCGATTCTTCTATTGTAGATGCCACTAGTTATGATATTTTAGAATTTAGTTCTGATGATATTGCTACTTATTTACAATAATAAATAACTGTATCTAGATTCTAGGTACAGTTTTTGTTTAGCAAAGTTCCTATTTTGAATGTTGTTATAGATTTTATTTGAATTGGGCTAGAGATATATGGTAAAATTGATATAAATGATTTGAGAATAATTATAATATTAATAAAGATAAATCTCATTTATTTATAATTATTTCTTATAGGAGGGTAAGATGAAATATAAAGATAATATTTGTAAAAATATCTTTCGAGGATATGATATTCGGGGGATATATCCTACTGAGATAGATGCGGATACTGCCTATACGATTGGTCTTGGTTTTGGTAGTTATATTCGCGAACTTGGCAAGACTACTTGCATTGTTGGCCATGATAATAGACTTAGTAGTCCTGTTTTGTATGAGGCATTAATTCAGGGGATTTTATCTACTGGCATTGATATTATTGCTCTGGGATTATGTACTACACCAATGTATTATTATGCTTGTATTAAATTAAAAATTTATAGTGGAGTAATGGTAACTGCTTCTCATAATCCTAAAGATGATAATGGATTTAAATTTGCTTTTGATGAGTCTGGTAATTGCAAAGGACAAGAAATTCAGGATTTTTTAGATTACATTTTGCGAGGAGAGTTTCAAAAAGGCGAAGGTAAATTAAGAACATATAATATAGAGCCTGATTATTTAGAGTTATTTAAAAATAATCTTGCTTTCGGTTCTAGAAGAGTTAAAGTTGTAATTGATCCTGGAAATGGTACGACTAGTGTAATTGCGAAAAGGTTATATGAAATGTTTCCTATGGATTTAATTGTCATTAATGGTGAAAGTGATGGCCATTTTCCAAATCATCATCCAGATCCTTGTGTAGAAGATAATCTAGCTGGATTAAAACAAAAGGTTTTAGAAGTTGGTGCTGATATCGGTTTAGGTTTTGATGGTGATGGGGACCGTATGGGATTAGTTACGAATTCAGGAAGATTTTTACCAACGGATTATTATATGATTTTAATTATTCGTGATATTATTTCTAAAGTATCCAAGAAGGAATTTTTATATGATGTTAAATGTTCTAAAGCTTTGTCTGATGAAATAGAGAGATTAGGTGGAAAAGGAATTTGTTATCGTACGGGGAATTCTTATACTAAAGCAGCTGTTCGTGATTTAGATTTACCATTCGGTGGAGAATTATCTGGTCATGTTTATTTTAGAGATCGTTGGCCTGGATTTGATTCTGGCTTATATGCAGGGCTTCGTATGTTAGAAATATTATCTCATACCGAGAAAACAATGGATGAACTTGCAGAAGGTATTCCTGTCTATTATTCAACACCAGAATTAAAATTTACTGCTAGTGATGATATTAAATTTGGTGTTGTTGAAAAGATTGGTGAATATGCGAAGAGTAAAGGATATTCCTATTTGGATATTGATGGTATCAAAGTTTTATTTGATGATTCTTGGGCATTAGTACGTGCTAGTAATACAGGACCTAATATTACAGTTCGATTTGAGGCTAAGAGTAAAGAAAGATTAGAAGAGATACAAAAGGAATTTGTATCCTATCTAGATGGACTTTTAGGATAGGAAGTTAATACAAGGAGGTGAATTAGAATGCAGAGTCTTCCAAAAATTAATGTTGTTTTTAGACAAGATAAAGAAGTTCCTCAAATTGCAGGCGATATGTATTTTGATATTCAAGAGGTGAGTCAGATTGAACTTACTAAAGGAGAACCATTTATTTCGACTGTTACATTGGAGTATGCAGAAAATGAAAATAGATATTTAGATGTACATCACTTTTTACTTGGAAGGATTGAACCTACGAGTAGAATTTTAGAGTGCCCTGAGGAATATGGGATTGTCTTTCCGGAAGAAATTCAAACTGAGAAAATAGCAGTTTACACTACGCCTACTGGAAAAAAATTTGTTAGAGAATATGATAATCATACTCATGTGTTTGAAGAATCTAGTGATATGGTTGCTGCGGCATTAGATTTTGTTTCTTCTTGTCTAGAAATTAGAAATCAATTCGAATCTGGTGATAAAAAAATGTGTAAGACGAACGGAAATAACTAGAATTATCTAGTTCTCTTCTTGAATTAGAACTTTTATTATCTTATCTGGAAATAGAGGTGTGCTTAAAAATTAC
Organism: uncultured Bacilli bacterium; assembly: GCA_944333345.1. Lineage (GTDB taxonomy): Bacteria > Bacillota_I > Bacilli_A > RF39 > UBA660 > Faecimonas. The sequence goes on from CALVKW010000045.1 coordinate 9,455, forward strand.
ATAGTAGTGGGGGACTGCATAGGTTATGTAGTTTTTTGGCGTTTCTTAGTTTTTAAAGAATAAATAGGAGGTAGTATGGGAATTTCTAAAGATGAATATTTGAAAGAAGAAAAAATTTTATCTAAGGTTTGTAAATTACTTGGTGATACTTTAAATGATTTAGGGCAAGATGTATATCAAGATGAAGAAGACTTTACAGAATTTAAGAAGATGATGTGGGAGAATTCTAGTAGTTTTGATGTAGGAGAGATGCAACAGGTGATGGCTGCTACTAGTCAAGAAGCAGAAAGAGTGTTGCAGAGGCAACGCTATTTTAGAAAATTATGTCAAATAAAAAATAAACCTTATTTTGCATCTATTGTGTTTAAAGATGATCATGGAAAGATTTGGAATATTTATATTTCTCTTACTTATTTAAAAGATGATGATTTTAATAATATTTTATATGATTGGCGTAGTCCTATTTGTAGTTTGTTCTATGATTATGAGGTTGGCCCATGTTCTTATATTGCTCCTGGAGGGGAGTATTTCGGAGAATTAAAAAGAAAAAGACAATATAAGATTGAAAATGGTAAGTTGCTGGGAGTTTTTGATAATTCACTAAATATTTCTGATGAAGTATTACAGGATGTTTTGGCACAAGAATCTAGTGATAAGATGAAAAATGTCGTTAATACAATTCAACAAGAACAAAATCAAGTTATTCGTAATTTGGAAGATCATAACTTGATTGTTCAGGGAATTGCTGGTAGTGGTAAAACTACTGTTGCTTTACATAGAATTGCTTTTCTTTTGTATAGATTAGAAAAAATTTCTAGTAATAATATCTTAATTTTTTCTCCTAATCCTATATTCACAGAGTATATTTCTGATGTGTTACCATCACTCGGAGAAGATAATACGCTACAGACTACTTTTAATGATTATTTATCCTATAGTATTACTGAATATAAGGAAGTAGAGGCGTTTACTGATTTTGTTGCGAGATATTATACTTATCAAGTTCCTAATGTTGAATTGGTAAAATATAAACAAAGTGATGAAATTATAGAAGATTTAGATCAGTATTTGAAAGATTATGTAGAGCGTGCTGAATTTATGGAATCCTTTTATGAGGGAGAAATACATTATGTTGATAAAGATGAGGTGAATCATTTACTTCATTATAAGTATGATAGATTACCTTTATTTGAAAGGGTAGAAGAAATTGCCAAAAAACTTTCTTCTAACTTTTATCAAGGCAGTGGTAAAAAGAACGGTACTTTTCGTAAGTTGTTAAAAGAACATGCTAATTTTAAACGTGATTTTAAAGAAATTTATAAAGGTTTTTATCTTAGTCCTTATTGTAAAATTACTTTAACTGAAAGAGAAATAGATAAGTTTATTAAAAAGAAGACTTTATATTATGAAGATGCTTTATTATTTGCTTATATTAAAGGAGTATTAGATGGATTTCCTTATGAACAACAAATTAAGCAAGTAGTTATAGATGAAGCACAAGACTATAATAAATTGCAATATATTATTATTTCTAAGATTTTTGGAAGAAGTGATTTCACGATATTGGGAGATATTAATCAAAATATTAATCCTTATTATCATTATGATTCTTTGGAAGAGTTAAAACCTATATTTAAAAACGATAGTAAGTATTTAGAACTTTTAAAAACTTATCGTTCTTCTCCAGAGATTATTGAGTATACAAATAAAATATTAAATTTGAATCATGTTAATGCTATTCGTAGGGACAATCATAAACCTGTTATTTTTAGACGTCATTTAGAGAATTTAAAAGAACAATTACTTTCAGATATTAAAACATTAAAAGATAGTTATTCTAGTGTAGCGATTATTACTAAGGATGATATGGAAGCAGAAAAGATTTATTCTATGGTTAAAGATAATGTTTCTGTTTCTTATATTAAGTTAGATACAAAAACATTTAAAAGAGATTTGATAATCGTTCCTGCTTATCTAGCGAAAGGGTTAGAGTTTGATAGTGTTATTTTATATAATGATAGAGAAAATTCTTATAAGAGTAATGAACGTAATTTGTTATATGTCGCTTGTACTAGAGCGCAACATGAATTATATATTTATAAT
>CALVKW010000046.1 GCA_944333345.1 uncultured Bacilli bacterium
ATTCCAATTACTACCATCAAGTTCATGATTGCTTGGAATATAATTTGAAAAGTCATTCCAATGCATAAATATTTTGCGAATTGATTATTACTGTTTAGGGCTATTTTTATTCCCCTCCAAAGAATAATAGAAAAAAGACCCACGACGATAAAAGCCCCTACTACTCCAAACTCTTCTGCTATGATTGAGAAGATAAAATCCGTCTGTGGCTCCGGTAAATAAAAATGCTTTTGAATAGAATTTAGAAATCCAGTACCTAATAATCCTCCTGGTCCTATTGCATATAGACTTTGGATAATTTGAAAACCTGTTCCTAAAGCATCACTCCATGGGTCGATAAAAGATGTGATTCTATCCATTCTATACGGAGCAATCACTACCAATACTATAATTCCTATTACGCCTACTACACCCATTCCAATAAAGAATTTCATGTTAACGCCGGCTGTAAAAAGTAAAGCAATAATTGATACTACGAGAATAGCGCCTGTTCCCATATCAGGTTGTAACATGATTAGCCCGAATAAGAAAAATAATATACCTAAGATAGGGAATACTCCTTGTTTATAACTTTTTAAAAACTTATTACTATTTGTTAAATATTTACTGGTAAAAATAATCATTCCTAGTTTAGCAAATTCACTGGGTTGTATTCCTAGAGAGCCTATTCCAAACCAAGAACGACTACCATTTCTAACACTTCCTATTCCTGGTATTAGGACAAGGATTAAAAGAATAGTACAAATTAATAAGATTATATTGGCTTTGTCATAATATATTTTATAATCTATTTTTGATACTATTAACATTACAATAACGCTGATAATAAAAAAAATACTTTGATATTTTAAATAGTGAAAGCTATCATTAAATTTATATTCTGCCCAAATGCTAGATGCTGAATAGATCATAATAATACCAAAGATAGATAGAATAATTACGGCTGTAAAAAGAATATAATCTAGCTTATTTTTCATGGTATCACCTTATTTAATTATATTTTTTTACAGAAAAAAAAGAACTATCAAGTTCTTTATAACCATACTCCAAAAATTATTCCTGCCATAGCAAGTAATAGTCCTCCTACCCAGAATAATTTTACAATGTCTGTTTCTTGCCAACCAAGTTTTTCAAAATGATGATGAATTGGGGTCATTAGGAATAATTTTCTATGAAATACTTGTACCCAGAAAGTTTGTAATATTACACTTAATGTTTCGATAACAAAGATTCCTGCTACTACAAGAAGAGTCAATTCTCTATGTGTCAATATTGCGATAGCTCCCATGGTAGCACCAAGGGCTAAAGAACCGGTATCTCCCATGATTACTTTTGCTGGATGAGTATTATAAATTAAATATCCCATTAAACTTCCTACTAAAATTAAACTAAATATTCCAATATCTTCAAAGCCAACGACTAACGAAATTAAACTAAATGCTATAAAAGCGATTGCCGATAATCCACCAGCTAACCCATCTAGACCGTCCGTCAAATTTACGGCATTACTTGCTCCAACTAAGACAAATAATATAAATAAACCGTATAACCATCCCATTTCTAAGTCAATATGTAATGTACCTACAACCCAGGAAGTTTGTCCTCCATTTCTCATATAAATATAGAAAAATCCGATAGCTATTAAGACTTGCATCAACAATTTTTGATAGGTTGTTAAACCTTCATTTTTTCCTCTTTTAATCGATAAGAAATCATCTAGGAATCCAATACATGCATAACCTAGAAACACTAGTAAAACAATCCCTAAATTAGCTGTATATGGAATTTTATCCGTAATTGTTAAAGCTATTGTTGCTAGTACTGTAGGAATAATAAATATTAATCCCCCAATGGTTGGAGTTCCTTCTTTTTTTCTATGGGCTTCCCCTACAAATACACTCACTCTTTGACCTAAATTTAATCTTTTTAATATAGGAATTAATATTAACCCTAGTACTGCGGATCCTAAAAAACCAATCATTATTGCAAATATTGCTTTGGTTAATAATAACATTTCGTTCACTCCGTTTCTCTTGCAATATTATATCATAGTTCTTGCTTTATTATGCAATTTTTATTGTTTTAGACAAAATTTTACATTTCTTCTGTACGTGGCATTGTTTTTACTTTTTGATTATTATGTTCTAACAATTTATTTTGTGCTTGTTTTGTTCTTTCTAATTCTTCTTCTTTTGCTTTCATATCGTATAATAATTTATTTAAATTATCTAATAATTCTCTACACTCTGGTAATTCATCTATATAATCTTTGAAGTTTTTTTCAATATTTGAAATCATCTCTTCTAATTTATTTGAAGTTTTAGAAATCATATTTATTGCTTCTTCTATTTTAGAAATATTACTTTCTATTTCTTTACTATAATCTTTTACTTCTATAATTCTATATTTTTTTTCTTGGAACCTAGGCTTAACTAAATTCTTAGCGAATAATAAATAGGCTGCCGTTGCTGTAGCAACTGCTTTCGCACTTCTTGCCCCTGGTATCATCATTGGAATAGCAAGTAGATTTCTTAATCGTTTACTTTGTCTATTCATCATTCTAAAACTGTAGGTTACTTGTTCTGTTATATTTACAGAGTCTTCTATTTTACTTTCTAACTCTTTTAACATATAATCTTGTTCACTTTGAAAAGCTATTAATTGATTATTAAAATTTTCATAATTATAATAATTTTCTTTTAATTGACTAAATTTTTCTTCATCTAGCTCTAAGTTTTCTTTTTTTTCTTCCACCTCTTTATTTAGTGTTTTCGCTTTTGAAGTTACTTCTTCTAATTTATCAGATATCATTATATATAAATCAGAGTCTTTAATTTCCGCTACTGTGTTTTTATTTTTAAACTCTTCTATATATTGATCTACTACTTCTGTCAAATAAGCATCCTCTATGGAATTAGCTTCTATTTTCATTTTGCTTTTTAGCTCTTCTAATCTTTTAATAATAATATTTAATTGATAAAGAATATTTTCTGCTTCTTTTCTCTCATGAACTTTTTCTGTATCCTTTTCTAATACATTATATTCATAAATTAATTCTTTTAGTTCAGCTCTAATATCTTTTAAGTCCGATTCATATTTTGCTACTATTTTCTTGTCAGTTACTTTTTGAAATTCTTTATTTTCTGCTAGTTCTTGGTCAACTACTTGTACTTGTTTTGGAATTGGTATTTCCGTTTGTTTTTCTTCTTTTACTTCAACTGTCTTCTTTTCTTCTGTTAATATTTCTTGTTTTATTTCTTGGTGCTCTAGCTCTTCTTTATTCTTTTCTAAAGATATTCTTGAGGTAACTTCTTTCGGTGGTGTTTTCTTGATAATCGTTTCTTTGATATCTGTTCTAGGATATGATATGACTTCTTTTCCTTCTATTGTTTTAGGATAACCATAATCTGTAAATTTTCTATCATTTAATTGGAAGTCTTCTATATAAGTTGCAGTCTCTTGTAGTTCTAATTTATTAGCCTTATGTAGTTCTTCTGTTTGTAATCCTTTTACTTGTTCTCTTTCTGTTTTATTTTCATCTCTTAGATGAAGAATGGTTTCCAAGGTATTTCCGGCAATTGATATTGGAACGGCAACGAAAAAAGAAGCTAGTTGAATATTTCTTACTTTTTTTTCTAGCTTTTGTAATTTTAATTCTTTTTTCTTTTTGTAATATTCTTTTAATTTTTTCTTATTTTCCGATGTAATGATGATAGTTCTTTTTCTATCTCTTCTTCCACCTTTTTCACCGATTGCTTCGTTCATAGAGTTCACCATGTTAAGTGTATCATAAAATGAAAATTATTTATAGTTTTTCTTTTGTTTTCTTTTTATTATACTGTCAATCCTTTTTGTAATAAAAGTTCTTCTGGGATTGGTACTTTATCCTCTTTCACATCTTGCATACCTTCTGGGCACCAAGAATCTAATACCTGACATTGTTTTCTAATATGGCCTAATACTCTAGAAGTTGTCTCTGTTATATCTTGGCTGTCATTTAACATTTCATTTCCTGCTATATAATTATCTATTAAATCTCGTATATCCATTACCCCTTGGTTATTCATATCTACTATTCCCTTTTCAAGATTTTTTGATATTTCTAACGCTTTATCTAATTTATCTATTTTCCTTTTTGGAGCAAGGATATCTATTGCTATTCTATCTTCTTCCTGTTTCGGTGATGAACTCTTTTGTTTGGTTGCTTCTAGATACGTGATACCTACATTTAGAAATTGCACTACTGCAACATAATTTATATCTGTAAAATCATTGGGGTCTTCCATATAGCTTCTCGCATATTCTTCATATTCAGTTAACTTATGGTAAACAAAATCCCTTAAGTAGGTAATTGCGTCTTCCCTATTTTCCTGTACCTTTTGTGCAAAATTATAATACCATTCTTGACAAGTTATTTTTTGGTCAATAATTGTTTCTGATGGGAATTGTTCTTTTAAATAGCTTAGATATGTTACTATGCTTGGATTATCTCTTACAACTTTTTCATCTATATCTTCTTTCTGGTAGCCATTTAACGAAAATACGTAACTTAACATTTCACTTCTTGTTAACTTTTCTTTATTTTCCATCTTTTTTCTTATCTCTTTAATTTTTTCTTTCTGACTTTGTTTCCATTCTGTTGGATATTTCTTACCTTGTCCTTTCATTCTTCCTTCTTTGTTTACTAAACTCAATTTACATTTAGCCAGTTTACTTAATGTGTATTCACAGTAAGATAAAGTCAATTTATGTTCTATAGGTAATTCTCTAAAAGTGGAATATTCTTGTTTCGATTTCGTGCGTTCGCTTATGGCTTTCATATACTCTAAAGCAATCTCTAGATACAATATATCTTGACTACTTTCCTTAGACATTTCTATCTTATCTAGAAGTTCCGTTAGTGTTGGAATTTGATATTTCTCTTGACTTATTATACTATGATAGTCTTGTTTTGTTACTACAGTTTCGAAATCTTTGATTATGCTTTCTATGGCCATTCGATCATTTTTTGATAAAATTAATTTATCATCTACTTGTTCAACTATTTGATTAGCTTTCGTTAGTTTTTTCATTAGTTCTATCATATCTATAGTATTCTCTGTTTTGATACTACTATCTTTACTTTCTAATGTTTCCTTTAGTTTAGCCACGTATCTTTCTATTCTATTTTTTACTTGGTCTATCAATTCCTCATCTGTTTCTTTTTGATGTTCCGCTTTGATGCTAATTTCGTGGTAGGATTCTTTTTTTTTCGTTATTACCCCATCTTGATTTTTTATTTCTATTATCATTGATTTTGCATCTTCTATAGTAACTCCGACTATACTTTCTCCAGTCTCTAATGGATAATATTCTGTACAATAGGAAAGTAGAAATTTTTCTTCTTTTTGTCTATTTTCACTATCTAGTAAGTTTATTGCGAACATAGAGATATCTACTAATCCATCTATAAAATCTTGTTCTCCTTTGCTTTTTTCTGATTTCATTATTTACATCCTTTCTTGTTTCCTTTGTTAATTTTATTCTTGCGAGTGTTTCTTTGATTAGTTATTATACTATTTTTTTCTTTACTGTCAATTATTCCAAGAGTAGTCTTATTGTTCCTCCTTCTTCTAATTTTTCGCCTGCTTCTGGAGATTGGGCTACTACTTTTTCACCATTTCCAGAGTATTCGATAGTAAATTTCTCTAGTTTGTCTTTCGCATCATCCACTGTTAGTCCTACTACATTGGGAACTTTATGAGTTGGAATGTCCGTCCATTCTAAATCTTTTGCCATTTCTCCATCTTGTCTTTCTATCTCTAAGGCATCAATAATATCTAATAATATACGCCTTGCGATTGGAGTTGTGGTGTAGCTAGATAGTAAAGCTGTGTTTTTAGGATTATCGATGGCTAGATATAAAACCGCTTCTGGATCATTTGATGGAACCACGGCCATAAATGACATAATATAATTTCCTACTAGGTAAACACCATTTTCTACTTTTTGAGCAGTTCCTGTTTTACCACCGATTCTATAACCTTCAATATAGGCACTCTTTCCTCCGCCTTTAGCAACAACACTTTCTAGGGCATGACGCATGATTCGTGATGTTTTCTTACTGATTACTTGTCTTATTTTCTTCTTTTTCATTTGTTGAATAATACTATTTGTTTCTTTTTCGGAGATACTTTTTACAATATATGGTTCATAAAGAGTTCCGCCATTTACTACGGCGGATACCGCTGCTACTTGTTGAATTGGAGTTACACTTACTCCTTGACCAAAGGCAGTCGTTGCTAATTCGACATTTCCTACTTGATTTAGATTAAAAATAATTCCTTCGCCTTCTCCGTTTAAATCTACACCAGTTTTATTTCCAAAACCAAATTTGTCTATGTAATCAAAAAGTGTTTCTTTTCCTAAAAGTTGTCCTAACTTTACAAATCCTGGGTTACAAGAATTTTGGAGGACTTGTAAAAAGGTTTGATCACCATGTCCTCCTGCTTTCCAACAGCGAAGGGTTGAACCATCTACATTTACACTACCGGAATCATAAAAATGATCTTTTGTTAAATTTACTACTCCTTCTTCTACCGCTGCTGACATCGTAATAATTTTAAATGTTGATCCTGGTTCATAGGATGCCCAGATTGGAAGATTTCTGCTTAGTGTCTCTTTTGAGTAACCTTGATAGTTATTGGGGTCATAATCTGGGCGAGATGCCATTCCTAATATTTCACCATTATTCGGGTCCATCACGATTGCTAGAGCCATATCTGGAGAAAACATGTCTACAATATTATTTAATTCTCTTTCTAGAGATTTTTGAATATTAATATCAATCGTTAAAGAAATATTCATTCCATCTTGTGGTTCTACATAAATATCTGATAAATTTAATTTATTTCCTTTGGCGTCAGAAAAATATTTAATTGCTCCACTTTTTCCGGTTAAATACTCGTCATATTGTAATTCTAGACCAGAAAGTCCTTGATTATCAATCCCTACATATCCTAAGGCATGGGATAACATATTTCCATATGGATAATATCTTTTGGACTCTTTTACTAAATATACTCCATCTAACTTTAAATTTGATATTTTTTCGGCAATATCATAAGAAAGTCTTCTTCCTTCCGGATGAACTCTTTCAATGGATGTTTCTTTATAGACATGTTCTTTCATATCTTCGTAACTTACCTCTAATATATCTGCTAGTAGTTTTGTTGTCTTCTTTTTATTTTTTATTTGATTAGGAATTAAAACTAGTGATGTTGTAGTTAGGTTATCTGCTAGTACCACTCCATTTCTATCTAATATCAATCCTCTATCTGCTTCTAGTGGAAGATCTCTGCTCCATAAATCAGATGCATATTTATTTAACTTCTTATAATCAATCATTTGGACATAAAAAACCCTTAATATGATAAAAAGAAATAGGATTAATAGTATTATAAAAACTATTTTGATACGTTCATCTATTTTTCTTAAAAACATAGTTCACCTCTAATAGTTTTTATGTTTTTTTCAAAAAAAAAGAACTATTTCTAGTTCTCTATTTTCTACTTGACTACCTATTATCCATTTTTAGTAATTACTATTCTAATTTATATTTACTACTGTAATCATTTTTAACAATTCTTCACTTGATACTTCCAAAATATATTGTTTTCCCCAGGATGATACAATGAGTTTATTATCTTCTGTAATTCCAACAACGCTCATTGCATGTCCGGCACTTCCGGGGTTAACAATCTTTTTTTCATCATTTTCCCCATTATTATATTCATATAAGGTCCAATACCCATCATTTTGACTAAATTGACCTCCACCTACATTAATAATTATTTCTTCAGAGCTATCTTTTAATTTATCTCTAATAAATGTATATATTTCATCTATTTTATGATAATTTTCGGTGTCACTATAATATTCATCATATATTTCTGCGTTAAATACAAAATATTCTAATTTGGCACTACCATCTAAGCCTTTCGATTGCAAGTACGCTTCGAAATAGTCTAGTTCATCCATTCCAGTGCTTCCTTCGGTATACGTTTCAGGATCTTCTAATGTTAACTCTAAAGGCGATAAATCCGTACCGGCTGCACTATTGTCTTTATATTTAAAGCAAAAAATATCTAACATTAAATACTCATAATTAAAATTAATATTACCATTTTCATCTTCCGTATACATAGGAAAGCCAAATGCTTCTTCAAATTCTTCTTCTTTTCCTGTAAAATGGCAAAAAATACTATTCGTAAGAGCTGCATAGCCACATCCAACATTATTGATACTTATTAGCAATTGTTCCATCTGCTCTATTGTAGCTTCTGGAAAATATGTTTTAATTATCTCTTTTACTTTACTATCTTTTAATAATTTTGCATTATCAGTGACAAACGTACCCTGGTTTGCTCCAAACTGATCTGTTCTATTGCTATTTATTGAAAAAATATAATACTTATTTAGAATATTTTTCTTTAGTGAATCTATAAAATCATCTAGAATATCAAAAAATGATATATTCTCTATGTCTCCTGATGACATCATTTCTACTTTATTATTGATATTACTATTTATAGATAAATTATTTTGAGAGAAATTTAAATTATTGATGTCAGGTCTTTTTATTTTATTAATTCCATTCATTTTACATTTTCCCCTTGAAACTTGAAGTCATAAAATGAGACCTCTACATTACACTTTAATATGTCAGATATTTTCTTTTCCATATCTTGTTTTAAATAGTTAAAATAATTGGCTGCTTCACTTTTGTTATTTATATAAGTATTATCATCATCCTGAGGTAGTATTTTATAGTTCATGAATAATACTAATGAATCATTATAAAATTCATAAATAGGATTCATTCCTCCATAAAAAACTCTATATCTTTGATTTTTTATGTCTTTAAAATTAACTTTTATAACTTCCTTAAATGTTTTTGAAACGATATCTAATAATTCTTTTTTATATTTTTCTTCTTCTACAAGCGCCTGTTTTAATACTGTTATATCTTCTATACTTAGTCTTTCCATATAGAAAAAATTTCTTACATATAAATAGTTAGAATCTAAGGATGACCAGTTCTGATATATATTTTTTTCTTCCTTGTTTAGACATCTAATTTTTAAATTATTATTTATAATTTTTTGATCTAAGCTATTTGGATTTATCTTTTGATTTAAATAGTTATCAAAAACTTTTTTATATAGTGCTTGAATTTGTAAATATAGATTATAATCATCACTATTTAATATTTTTTTTTCTGCAGCAAGTTTTTTATCAATACCTACTTTTTTTATTTCTTCTATTGATAAATACTTTAATTCATCATTCATATTGTTTACCTCCCTTTATATTAATTATAACTTATCTATTTATAATTTAAAAGATGAAAATATTTTAGATATTATATTTTTAAGTTATATATTTGAATTATAAATTATTATTTTTTTGTAATCGAAAAAAGAAGATTTCATTTAATTCTTCTTTTTTATGTATTCTTTATTTTATATTTATAGAATCTAGCGATTGCTACTACACCGAGGATGGAAATTGCTATACCACAGATAGCAACAATGAATAAATCGTTGGTTTCTAATATTCATCTCTCCTTATTAAAAATTTCAAAAAGTAAGTTACAATAGTCTGAGATAATAATTATGACATTATATCCTAATTACTCTATTTATTAATACAAAATACAGCATAAAGTGGTACTGATTTTATATTATTTTCAAGTCCAAAATTTTTTAAAGATATTCTGATGCTATATTTAGGATTATATTTTTTTATGTATTCATTTAAACTTTTACTATTAGTTCTTCTGCCACTTTTAACTTCTACTGGTATAATATCTCCATTTATTTTTATTAAAAAATCAATTTCATATTTATCAAAATTATAATAATACAATTCTTTAGATTTAGGGTATAGTTCACACGCTACATAGTTTTCAGTCAGAACACCTTTAAACATTTCATTTTTATCTAAAAGTATTTCACTATAATCTAAATTAGATAGTGACCTAAGTAAACCTACATCACTTAAATATAGTTTAAATTTATCTGAATTAACAAATGCTTTTAATGGAGATTCATTCTTTTCAGTTAAATCACATCTTAATATCATATTACTTGCAAGTAACCAGTCTAGACTACTTTCGTATCTAATTTTTCTTGCGTCTTTATCAACTATACTATATTTAAAGGTATTATTAACTCTTGCTAGTTCTTTAGGTATAGCATTATATATCTGACTATTTTTAATGCCTTCACTATTTTCGGTATATTTATTCATGTCTGCTAAATATGAAGTGATTATTTGCTCTTGAAGTTCAAAATTGACATGAGATATATTACAATCATTGGATATAAAGTTATTAATCATAGTAGGCATTCCACCTAATACTAAATACTTTTTATATAAATCAAGCGCTTTTTCATGAACTGGACTCATTAATGCTTCATTAGAAGCGTAATGCGTTCTAATTTCATTAATTAATTTTTCTTCTTTTAAAGCTATTAAGTATTCTTCAAAGTCCATTGGATATAAATACTTAATTGTTACTTTTCCAACTGGAAAGGATGATTTAAATCTATTGATTTTAACTCCTAATAGTGAACCAGCACAAACTATTTTAAAAGGTTTATCACTTTCACAAAAATATTTTAAAGAAGTAATGGCTCTTTCGCTTACTTGAATTTCATCTAAAAATATTATTGTATCGTCTGGATTAATAACTACATTTTTGATAATTTCAATTTTTTCTATGATTATATTGGGATCAATAGTTTCTTCAAATATCTCAGCAATATTTTCCTCTTTATCTAAATTAATATAAATATAATTATCAAAATTATTTTTACAAAATGCTTCTAAGATATATGTCTTTCCTGTTTGCCTTGCACCAACTAACATAAGTGGCATCTTATAATCATTCTTCCACTTTTTTAATTCTTCTTCTATTTTTCTATACATAAGCATTCACCTCAATATACATTTTAGCACTTTTTGTACAAAAAATACATATTTTTACATATATTTTCGTACATTTTGTACGAAAATATATGTTTGAAAAGCAATACCATAACTTTATATCATACATTTCATTGCAACAGTTTCTAATTTTTTTATTATTTAAAATAGCCTTTTCGTTCTTCAAGCACATCTAAATCTTTTAAATCCGTCCTATGCATTCCTAGATCATAATAATATT
>CALVKW010000047.1 GCA_944333345.1 uncultured Bacilli bacterium
ATACCTACTGTCTATGGCACCTACAAATTGTCTTTATTATATACTATATTCTTCTACTTGTCAAAATTATTTTCAACTTTAATTCCAGGACCCATAGTAGAAGCTATAGATATACTCTTAACATAATCACCTTTTACAGTTGCTGGCTTAACTCTTAAGATAGCAGCTACAAAAGCATTTAAATTTTCAAGTAAATCCTCATCAGAGAATGAAACTTTACCAATAACTCCATGAATAATTCCAAAGCTATCAGCACGATATTCAACACGTCCAGCTTTAACTTCCTCTACAGCCTTTTGAACATCTAATGTAACAGTTCCAGTTTTAGGGTTAGGCATTAAACCTTTAGGTCCTAAAACTCTACCTAATTTACCAAGAAGAGGCATCATATCAGGAGTAGCAATCATAGTATCAAAATCGAACCAATTTTCTTTTTCGATTTTTTCTAACATATCAACATCCCCAACATAATCAGCACCAGCTTCTTTAGCTTGTGTTGCTTTTTCACCTCTAGCAATTACTAATACTCTAGTAGTCTTACCAGTTCCCTTAGGAAGTACGATAGCACCTCTTAATTGTTGATCTGCTTTTTTAGTATCAATATTTAATCTCATAGCAACCTCAACAGTACCATCGAAAGAACTAGTAGAAGTTTCTTTAACTAATTTAACAGCTTCTTCTTTAGGATATACTTTGTTACGTTCTATTTTAGACATAGCTTCTGTATATTTTTTACTTCTCTTTTTCATTTTTATTCCTCCTTACGTGGTAATAGCGGTTTTTACCTTCCACATAGGCATAACCTACATAGAATAATTACTTATCAGTATAACCAGGAATTGAAATACCCATATTTCTAGCAGTACCAGCAACAATTTTCATTGCAGATTCTACATCATAAGCATTTAAATCTGGTAACTTAATCTCAGCAATTTCTCTTAATTGATCAACAGTTAATGTTGCAACAACCTCGTTAGCACCCTTAACTGCACCTTTATTGATTTTTGCATATTTCTTAAGTAAGAATGCAACTGGTGGAGTCTTAATTACAAAATCAAAACTTCTATCTTCATAGATTGAGATTTCTACAGGTAAAATATCCCCCATTTTATCTCTAGTAGCATCATTATACTTAGTACAAAAATCTTGTAAATTAATTCCTGCAGGTCCAAGTACTGTACCAACTGGTGGAGCTGGAGTAGCTTTTCCTGCTGGGATTTGTAATTTAATCTTCTTTATTGCTTCTTTTGCCACGAAAAACACCTCCTATAAATTTTAGTTTTCGCGAGTGGTCCAAATAGCTTGATTCCCGCTTTCATAAATGCAAACCATGCTTCCCACTAAATCTATATTAATTTTAATATAGCCACTAAATAATAACATAAAATTCCAGTATTTGCAACCATTTTATGCTTTTTGAATTTGATTTAATTCAACCTCAACAGAAGTTTCTTGACCAAACAAATCAACAAGTAACATAACTTTTTGATTTGGAAGATCGACACTATCAATTTTACCAAACATTCCATTGAATGGACCATCAACAATTTTAACTGTAGTTCCTTCAACTAAATCTGTATCAACATCCATACGACTGATACCCATATTACCTAAAATCTTATCAACTTCATATGGTTGTAATGGTGTAGGCTTAGCTCCTTTTCCACTAGATCCAATAAAGCCTGTAACCCCCGGAGTATTACGTACAACATACCAAGCTTCATCAGTCATAACCATTTCTACCAAGATATATCCAGGAAACATTTTTTTTATTTTTTCTTTCTGAACACCATCTTTTACCTCTACGACTTTCTCTTCTGGAATAACAACTCTAAAAATATAGTCTTGCATATCCATAGATTCAGCACGCATCTCTAATTTTTCTTTTACCTTATTCTCATGACCAGAATAAGTATTAACAACATACCACTGCTTTTCCATAATATAAACTCCTTCTATCTAAAAATTGATTGAATTAATGCAAAGATAATATCAATAGCATAAAAGAACAACGAACAGAAAATGATAAAGACTACAGTTGCAACAGAATATTTAACCATATCTTTTCTATTAGGCCAATGAACTTTTTTAGCTTCTGATTTCACACCATGACAAAAAATTCGAAATCTTACCCATAAACTTTTCTTTTCTTTTGATTTTACTTTTTGAGTAGTGTTATCCTTCTTACTGTTTTTAGTTTTTTCTTTTTTTCCTTTTTTATCCTCTTTATGAAACTGAGAATCATCGATTTTATATTTTTCTACCGTTTCTCTTTTTCTAACTTCAGCCATTTTTCACCATTCCTATTTTTTATCAAAATAAAAACACTTCCGTGTCACCATTAAAATAGCATAGCAACAAGAAAATGTCAATAATTTTTTATTATTAAGCTAAAATATATGATAATAGTAAAACAGTAAGTCCTAATAATAATATTAAAATAGGATAGATTAAAGCTCTAACAAATGCAGCATCTCTCTTAGCTAAATTGGCATAGATTATCTCATTAGCCTTATTAGGAGGTACTAAATCTTCAGCAGTTAAATCAGCAGGAATACCATTCGTCTTAACAAACGTCTTTCCTTTACTATTATCTGGAGCCCCATCAGATACTTCTTTATTTAAATTAAGCAAATCACGTTTTTTACGTTCACCAACATAAGAACTAAGATAAACAGAAGCACCACGTTCTATAATACCTTTATAGTAAGGGACATCATTTTCTGGTAAGAATATAGAAAAGCTCTCAAAATTCTCTTTCAAAAAATCCATAGTCTCTGTTGTGAAATATTGCAAACAATTAGCATAAACTCCAATCTGTAACACAGCAGACAAAAATATATTATCATGAATAATTTTCTTTTGATCAGAAAAATTAGAAGGAAGTTCTGATAGTTGATCAAACTTTACTTGCTTAATGGAGTTATTTAAAAGTTCAATAGAATCTAAAGCAAAAGACGTAATATAATATCCCTGATCATGAATATATTTCATAGCCAAGTCCATATTAACAAATAAATCTTGCAATTCATCTGGTAAATGATATTTCATCAACCACTCATTAAGCGTAATACTTTCCACCTGTTTTTTTCTAAAAGGAATAATAGTTGCCTTTTTCAAAGAAGTATCTTCATTTTCTTGCGCTTCATCATTAGAAACATTATTACTAGGAAAAGAAACAACATTATCAGCTCTATCATTATCAGAAAAAGGAACAGTAGATGGCTGCTCATACATATTTTCATTATAATCATCAACGTATGGTATCTGTCCCTTCATATTCTATTCACCTATTATCATTGTAAAACAAAATTAATATTTTTTCAATTTCTAATCATAGGTTTCCAATAAATTTTTCATAAATCTTCTCGCTCTACTCAACTTAGAATCAACACTAGAAATAGAAATATCTAATAATTGAGAAATTTCGCGATAGCTAAACCCATTAAATCTTAATTCAAAAACACAACTAGTATCTAAATCTAAAGAATTAAAACAGCATTGTAAAAGATTCTGAATATCGCTATCAGTATGATGAAAAAAATTAGCATCATCAGAAAAATCAACAATAAAATTAGTCGAATATTTATCTTCAGAAACTGCACTATTCAAAGCTTCATGTTTCTGAGCAGCTAACATTTTACAATATGTGCACATTTGACGTTCAATACATAAACACGCATAAGTATAAAAAATTGTATTACTATCTTGGTTAAAAGAAACAATGGCACTATTAAGCCCCAAATAACCTTCTTGAATTAAATCTTGATACTCAGCTCCTCGATTAGAAACATAGGAAAAATACTTTTTAGCCAAAGATTTTATAATAGGAAAATATTTTTCAAACAAAATATTATAAGAAGAATCCATATCTTCACTAATCAAATATAATGTCTCATAGTCATTAATGGTTTTATAATTACTCACAGTAGACCTCTACTTTCTAGTTCGGACCACCTCATATATCATAATTCCACTCGCAACAGAAGCATTAAGACTGTTTGTAGTTCCATACATTGGAATTTTTGCGATAAAATCACATTTTTTCCTAACTAATTTTGAAATTCCAGAACCTTCATTACCAATAACTAAAACGATATTACCAGTGTAATCAATATCACGGTAATCGACACTATCTTCTAATGCAGTACCAACCACCCAAAAATTATATTTTTTTAAAAACTCTAATGTAGATACCAAATTAGAAACCTGTACAATCTTTACTTGATCAAGAGTCCCGACACTAGTCTTCATAACTGTAGCATTCACTTGAACCTGTCTATCTTTTGGAATGATAATCGCATCAACACCGGCAGCCTCACAAGTACGAACAATAGCACCAAAATTATGAGGATCCTCAATATGATCTAACATAACAATAAAAGCAGGATTATCTTTTAAAACATCAGATAAATTATAATATTGGTAGTCACGAACATATAAAAGTATACCCTGATGGACCCCATCTGCCAAATGATCAATTTCTCTTTTTGACTTTATCTGAACAGATATTTTATTTTTTTCCAATAAAGAAATAATTCTTTTGTCATCAAATCCTGTTTGTAATATCACTTTTTGTATATTTTTAGGTTTTTTTAAACACTCAAGAGCAACATTTCTACCATAAACTAACATACATTATCCTCCAATATAAAATTCATAATTTCACTAATTCTATTTTTCTCTTCACTCAAATCTAAATAACCAATTAAAGCCTCTAAACCAGTCGCATATTTATAAGTAACAATATCACAGCTTTTAGGATGAGAGGTAGTCTTATAATTTCTAGCTCTTTTAACAATCACCAATTCTTCCTCTGATAAAAAGTTCTCATCAATCATCTTTTGTAAATAAAAAGCCTGACTTTTTGCACTAACAAATTTAATAGCTTGTTTTTGTAGCTCATCAACATGAGCAATCCCTTGATTTATTAAAAATCTACGCACATAGTTTTCATAAACAGTATCTCCTAAATAAGCAAGTACCAACGAATTAATTTCTACTACTTTCATAAACTCTCCTATCTTTAGAAAAATAGGAAGAAACCTCCCTATTAATCAATAACCTCATATGTAGTCCCATCTCGACCATCAATTAAGCGAATTCCCTGTTTCATAAGTTCATCTCTAATTTCATCTGCTAAAGAAAAATTCTTATTCTTCTTGGCATCAGCTCTTTTTGCAATTTGCTCTAAAATATATTGTTCATTAGATAATGACTTCTTTTCTTGAATTAAATCTAAAGAAAGAACTTTATCAAAATCAGAAACTAAAGCCACTTTTGTAGCTCCATTTAAAGTATCATCCTTTAACACTTCATAAAGTACAGAAATAGCATTAGCAGTATTTAAATCATTTGATAGTTCATTAACAAATTTATTTTTATAAAAATCAAACTTATCATTTTCAACATCCCCTTCTACTACAATAGAAGAGATACGGTTACGTAATTTCTTTAAAGTAGCATAAGCTTGATCTAAAGCATCATAAGAAAAAACCAACTGCTTTCTATAATGAGAATTCAAACACATAAAACGAAATGCTAATGGGTCATAACCTTTTTCTTTTAATAAAGTAACTGTTAAAATGGCACCTGTAGACTTACTCATCTTACCAGTTTCATCTAGTAAATGTTCATTATGAAACCAGTAATTACACCACTTATGACCTAAGTAAGCTTCACTTTGTGCAATTTCATTGGTATGATGTGGAAAAATATTATCAACACCACCACCATGAATATCTAAATATTCTCCTAAATATTTAATAGAAATACCACTGCATTCAATGTGCCATCCAGGATACCCACGTCCCCAAGGAGAATCCCATAATAGCTCATGATTTTCAAATTTACTAGTAGTAAACCATAAAACAAAATCTGCTTGATTTCGCTTATTACTATCTTCCTCTACGCCTTCACGAGCCCCAACTACCAAACTATCCTCTTGATGGTTAGTCAAAACATAATAATCATCTAATTTACTGGTATCAAAATAAACATTGCCACCAGATAAATAAGCATATTCTTTCTCTAATAAAGTTTTTATTATTTTAATATATTCATCTATATTTTCAGTAGCAGGAGAAACAATTTCAGGCATTTTACAGTTTACCAATTTAAAATCATCAAAAAAGGCATCTGTATAAAATTTAGCAATCTCCATTGCAGACTTATGCTCTCTTTTTCTAGCAACCTCCATTTTATCTTCCCCAGAGTCAGAATCACTTGTTAAATGACCAACATCAGTAATGTTCATAGCACGAGTTACTTCGTATCCTAAATAACGTAGAGTTTTATCCAAAATATCATGCCCTATATAATTGCGGATATTACCAATATGAGCATAATGATACACCGTAGGTCCACATGTATATAATTTTACTTTTCCTTCTTCATTAGGAACAAATTCTTCAATTTTTCTTGTTAATGTATTATAAAGTTTCATAAAATCACCTATTACTAGTATATCATAGTCCAAAAAGAAAAAATACAGTTATGTTAATAAACTGTATTCAAGCGATAATTGTTCTAATACCTTATCAATCTTTCTAGCCCCAAATTGTTGATACTGGCATCGCTCTTTAACTTCCTTAATAATTTTCTGTAATCTATCCTTAGAAATATTAGGATATAATTGCTTTACTTTAGAACAAATAATTTTATCTATAGTTTTTTCAGAAAATTCATGAAAAAAGCAAACAGAGTCAATGCGATTCAATAATTCGACACCCAAAAAATCTTTTATTTTATCCATAACCAAATCTTTATCATTATCTAAAAAACCGATAGATTGAGAACTAGACCCCAAATTAGAAGTCATAACAATAAGACAATTCTTAAAACTAACAGCATCTCCATAAGAGGTTGTCATAATTCCATCATCTAAAACTTGTAAAAAAAGTTTTAATATGCTAGAATGAGCTTTTTCTATTTCATCTAGTAAAAGAACAGAATAAGGATGTAACTTCACTTTATCCAAAAGTGTATTATGGTCTTGGTATCCAATATATCCTGGAGGAGAACCAATGATTTTAGATACAGCACTAGAATCTTTAAATTCACTCATATCTAATTTTATAAAACATTCTTTAGGGTATAATAATTCTGCATATTCTCGTACTAATAATGTTTTTCCAAGACCACTTTTTCCAACAAAAAGAAAACATTTAGGAGATATTCTATGAAAAGAGGAAAAAGTAAAATCTACAAAATGAGAAATAACATCTTTTTGACCATAAACTTTTTTAGATAATTCCTGTTTCAAGGTGGAAGCATTCATATGAATTAATTTTCGAATTGGTATTTTTGTCTTTGAATAAATGACATCATAAACTGTATCAATTGTTAATATTCGTTTATCGTTTCTATTTTTTAACTCCAAACGATTTAATTTGGATTGTAAAAAATGTTCCTTTTCACGTAAAAGAGAAGCTTGCTTAAAATCTTGTTGAACAATTAATTTATTTTTTTGTTCAACAACTTCTCCAAGTTCCATTTGTATTTGATTTTTCTTTTTATTAGTAAGCGTATCTGCATTAATAGCCTTAGAACAAGCTTCATCTAATAAATCTATAGCTTTATCAGGTTGCTTCCCAACAGAAATATAACGGTCAGACAAATCAACAATGGAAGATAAAACTTCATCTGATAAAGTAATACCATGATAGTTTTCGTAAATTTCTCTTAAATGAAACAAAATATTACGTGTATCTTCCAAACTAGGTTCATCAACCATAATTTTTTGAAATCTTCTATCAAAAGCCTTATCACCTTCTAAAAATTTCATATATTCCATTTTAGTGGTAGCACCAATTACCTTAAGCTTTCCACGTGCCAAATAAGGTTTTAAAATATTGGAAGCATCAATAGCACCTTCTGCACCACCAGCTCCAACAATAGTATGAATCTCATCAATAAACAAAATAACATTAGAAACTTGCTCTACTTCTTCTATCATTTTATTTAATCGCTCTTCAAATTCACCACGATATTTAGTACCAGCAACCAAAGAAGAAATAGAAATACTTAAAACTCTCATATTTTTTAATTCGTTAGGAACAAGTCCCAAAGAAATTCTACGAGCTAATTCCTCTACCAAAGCAGTTTTTCCTACTCCAGCTTCCCCAATTAATAATGGATTATTTTTCTTTCTTCTAAGTAAAACTTCTATCATCTGACAAATTTGATCATCACGTCCAATAACAGGATCAAACTCCCCATTCTTAGCTTGTTCTACAAAATCCGAAGCAAAATCATCTATATATAATTTTACATTATGTTGCGAGTTTTCACGAATAAATTGATTAGAAAATTTATCATATAAAAGATCCAAATCAATATCCATACTCATCATAATCCTATTAGCAACACCCTCCCCTTCCTCAAGTAAAGATAAAAACAGACGTTCTACATCTACTTCCTCACCTGAATCTTTACTATCTAAAATTGCATTCTCCAAAATTTTCTTTAATAAAGGAGTATATAAAAACCATTTACTCTCCTGTTTACCAATACCAATAACTTGAATTAATTTATCTTTAAATGAGGAATAATTAAGCCCATATGTATTTAAAAAAGCAAGAAAATCAGATTTAGAATAATGTAAAATAGATAATAATAAGTGCTCACTACTTACATAAGGGTGTTTTAATTCTTGCATTTCTTTTTTTGCCATGATTAATATTTTTTGAGCATCTTCCGTAAATCTTGAAAACATATCATCATCTCCTATAATTATTTTAAAAATAAGATAAATATGTTTCAAGAAATAACATCCCCAAAATAAAGACAAAAAAACACAAAAAAAAGAGCAGTATGCTCTTTTTTATTAGATTAAAATTAAAATTGTAAATACGATAAGTAATACCACTAATAATTCTAATACTAACTTCCAAATCGTCTTGAACCATTTTCCATATGGAATTTTTAAATAAGATAATATACCCATTAAGAATAAACTAGTAGGTGCAACTAACATAGTTAAACCATAAGCAGCCTGATATACAACTGCAATAATAGGATAATTATCAGCATTAGTTACAATGCTTGCCAAATATGGTAAAGAACTTTGGAATGCATAAATAGGATCAACGTTAAACAAAGCAGATAAAATTGCTGTAATAAACGTAGTAAACACATTAAACCCATCAGTAATTCCCAAAACAGCTTTATAAATTACTAATTGGAATGGATGGTAAGTAGTGATTACTAAAATAGTATAAAGTAAGATAACAATAACGGCAGGAGCTAAAGCCTTTTTAGCGCCTTTAACAAAGCCATCAATTACTTCATCAAATTTAACTTTATAAATTAAAGCTAAAATAAACATAAATACTAATAATACAGTAATCATATCAGCAATAGACCAAGATCCAAATGCATTAACAGTACCTAATAATTTACCAAATAGAGTAAATCCAAATACTTCAAATCCAGTAACAGCAGTTGTAGCATCATCCATAGCAGTAATTCCAAATGCTCCTGACCAAGAAATAAATGCTAATACTAAAATAATGAATATAATAGCAAAGATTAATGCTAATGGCCAAACAGTATGTTTTTTACCACTAACTACTGCAGGTACATAAGAATCTTCTTCTTCATCTCCTGTTACTACAATAACTTTTTCTTCCTTTACAGCTGCTTTTGTATCTTTAGAAGATTTAGCTTTTGTAGTTTTAGATGTTTTTGTAGTCTTCTTCTCTTCTTTTGCAGTAACTTTTTTGACAGTAGCTTTCTTATCACTAGATTTTACTTTTTTAATATACCAAACAGTATTAAAAATTAATAATACCATTCCTAAGAATAATAAAATAGACTTAGTTAATATTTCATCAGTAAAACTATTTCCTAAAATACTAGGAATAATTCCCGTATTATTGTATCCATAAGTGGTACCTAACATACCAATCATAGTAGAACCTACAACAGCAAGTGCTGCTACAATCTTATCATATCCCATAAGTAAGATAATAGATATAAGCATGGGGAAAAAGATGATTAATCCCAATTGTAAACCACAAATAGATGTAAGAAGTGCAATAACTACCATTATAATAGATAAAACAACTACTTCTTTACCTTTGAACTTAGAGACTAATTTATCCAACATTGTACGATAAGCGCCAATTTTATTTAGCACACCGTAGAATCCTCCAACTACTAAAACAAAAGCGGCAATATAACCGAAATATGAGATAGCAGTGATAGGATAATTGAATAAGTCAAAAAGTCCCATTTGAACGCGTCCTTGGTCAATGTAACTACCTGAATAATAAGCAGCTGGCAATATCCAAGTAAGTAACATAAACACTAACATTGTAATTAGAACGACTTTAAATGTATTATGCTTTTTCATAATTAACCTCCCATTATCATTATACTTATATAGAAAAAATTTTACAAGCATTTGACTTCTTTTTTTATGAAAATTTGGTGAAAAACAAAGAAAAAAGACTCTATTCAGAGTCCTCTTCATAATCATTTAATGGTCGCATTAATGGGAATAAAATAACATCCTTAATATTCTGAGAATTAGTAAGAAGTTGTACAACACGATCAATTCCCATACCCCAACCACTAATTGGTGGCATACCACATTCCATCGCAGAAATATAATCCTGGTCCATAGGCATAGCTTCTTCATCACCCTGAGCCTTTAGCTTTGCCTGTTCTTCTAGACGACGAGCTTGTTCCTGTGGATCAACAAGTTCTGAATAGGCATTAATAATTTCTGCTCCATTGATAACTAGTTGAAAACGATCAGTAATTGTTGGATCATCATCATTAGCACGAGCTAACGGGCTTAAACTAATTGGATGTTCTGTTAAGAAAATTGGATTAACAATATGTACTCTGGCAACTTTCTTATACAATTGATCAACTAAATTACCATATCCTAAATTTTCAAGTGGTGTTTCACTATCAATTTCAATACCATCTTGTTTTATCTTTTCTAATAGTTTTTCTTTAGTATCATAAACCTTAATATCAATATCACTGTAACGTAAAATTAAATCACGGAAACTAACAGCCTCCCATTCTCCACTTAAATCAACTTCCTTATCACCAACAGTAATAACTAAAGTACCAAATAATTTCATAATAATAGATTGAAGCATTTCTCTTAAAAACTTCATATTATCTTTATA
>CALVKW010000048.1 GCA_944333345.1 uncultured Bacilli bacterium
ATATATCCTTTTACGATACCAAAAGCTTTGTCTAATACATCTACTACTGGTGCTAGACAGTTTGTAGTACAACTTGCTGCAGAGATGATTTTTTCGTCTCCTGTTAAAATTCTATGGTTAACGTTATAAACAATCGTTTTAACATCTCCCTTTGCTGGAGCAGAAATAATTACTTTTTTGGCCCCTGCATTAATATGTGCCATAGCTTTTTCTTCTGATGTAAATTTACCAGTACATTCTAATACAACATCAATATTTAAATCTTTCCATGGTAAATTAGCAGGATCTGTTTCTGCGTATACTTTGATACTTCTATCCCCTACTATGATATTATCATCTTCACTATGAATTTCATCAATTCTATAGTTTCTATGATTTGTATCATATTTTAATAAATAAGCTAACTGTTCAGCGTCTGTTAAATCGTTGATAGCCACTACTTCAAAATCTGGATCTTCTTCCATTAAACGAAATGCTAATCTTCCTATTCTTCCGAATCCGTTAATAGCAACTCTTACCATAATAATCCCTCCTCTATTTTCATTATATAGTTTTCTATTTTTGGTTTCAATATATTCATAATATTTTGACACTTTTTTGTTGTAAAGAAAATATCCACATGTTTGTGGATATTTTTACTACATACTTATTTGATTTTCTAGAATATAAGACTACTTAAATTCCTTTTTTTACTGTTTGTTGTAGTACTTTTTTTATACTCTGTTATTTGTTTTCATCGTTCATAATTGTTTTATCTTCCCCATGACTTTATTCATGAAAGCAGCTTCCTCCGATAAATTCTCTTAGAATAGAATCTTGGGGAACTACATCGGCCGGTATCGGTAAAAATAACCTTAAGAAGTTTATTAGTCTTTTTGCTTCTTCATAATATGGAGAGTCTTGTGGAACCGAATAAAGTAATGGTTCTACATAAGTTTTTAATACTCCAATTTCATAAATTAGGGCTGAATTAAACGTAAAATCCGCATCATCTTGGAATGGGAATATGTATTTTTCTTCGCCTCTTCTTACACTATCCCATGATTTTAAAGTATGTTCTACGTTGTTATTTCTTGTTCTATTATCTCTAATAATCCTTCTTAGCATTCTGTTATCTGTTGTTGATACACGATTATGATCATCTAAATTTATTTCTGTTAAAGCAGATATATATATTTTATATTTCTTATTTCTGGGTATATTAGTTAATACTTTCGTATCTAAAGCATGGATTCCTTCAATTACTAGGATATCTTCTGCTCCCAAAGTAATTTCTTTATTAAATTCCTTTTTACCTACTAAAAAACTATAGGTTGGCGCTTTTACAGTTTTACCTTTTAATAAATCTTCAATTTGTTTATCAAATAGCTTCATATCTATCGCTTCTAAACATTCATAATCTGGTTTACCATTTTCATCTATTGGTGTTTCATTTCTCTCCACAAAATAATCATCCATGGATAATACTTTGGGATGTAGTCCGTAGCTTTCTAAATACATACAAAGTTTTTTTGATGTTGTTGTTTTCCCTGAAGACGATGGTCCAGCCATCAAAACTATTTTTATCTCCTTTTTCTTTTTGTTGATTTCTCCTGCTAAACTTAATAATCTATTACTTTGTAGTGTTTCATCAATTCTAATTAAATCATTTACTTTACCTAAGGATACTAATCTGTTTAAATCTACTGAATTTTCTACACCAATAATTTTAGCCCAGTCTCGGCATTCTTGAAAAACTTCAAACATATGTGGGTGGTGTTTGTACGGCGGTATCTTATCAGGAATATAAACTGTCGGAAATTGAAGGACAAATCCATTATCCTTAATATATGTTAAATTAAAAGCTTTTAGTTTTTCTGTTGATGTTGGCATTAAATTATAAAAATAATTGTAATAATTTCCTAAACGATATAGTGTTATATATGTGTTGGTATTATATGTCATTACTCCTGCTTTTACACCATCTTTTTTTTCCAAAAAGTATTTAATTGCTTCTTGTCTGTCTACTGTACTCCTGATAATAGGCATATCCGCATCCATCACTTTTAGCATTGCATCTTTTATATTTTTAATTCTGGCTTCTGTAATTCTAAAGTTTGTTTCAATATAGATTCCTTTATCTAGAGAGTGCTGTACCACAATATTAGCATTTTCTCCAAATAATTTTTTTATAGCATACAATAATACATAAGTTAGGCCGCTAATATGAGTTTTATTTCCTTCTCTTGATGTTAAATCGTAGAATTCAATTGCAGCGTTATCTTCTACAGTTTTTGTTAATTCCTCTAATTTATTATTTACTTTTGCTAATAAAATGGGGTATTTAAAATCTTTTTGAAATTCTTTTGATATTTCCTCTAGTGTCATTCCTTTACTTAACTGATATTTTTTTTCTTTTATTTTTACTTCTATTGTTTCCATCATTTTCTTCACCCTCTTTATTTTCTCTTACTATTGTATCATACTTTGTCGTTTTGAAATATACATAATTTGCTTTATTTACATCTATACTATTTTTAGGTGATACATTATGAGTTTAGTTCCTGTGGTTATTGAAAAAGAATTCGATGGAGAACGTAGTTATGATATTTTTTCTAGATTATTAAAAGAGAGAATTATTTTTATTAGTGGTGAGATTAATGATACTTTAGCCAATAGTGTTATTGCATCTTTACTATACTTAGATTCTATTAATCATGATGATATATCTATTTATATTAATTCTCCTGGTGGAAGTGTGTCTGCTGGACTTGCTATTTATGATACGATGCAATTTATTCAGAGTGATGTTTCAACGATTTGTGTTGGGATTGCTGCTAGTATGGGAGCATTTTTACTTTCTAGTGGTACTATTGGTAAAAGATATGCTCTTCCTAACTCTGATATTATGATTCATCAACCATTAGGCGGTGCTGAAGGACAGGCGAGTGATATAAAGATTGCAGCTGATCGGATTATTTTATTACGAAAAAGATTAAATAGGATACTTGCTAAAAACACCGGAAATTCTCTTAAAAAAATAGAAAAAGATACCGAACGTGATTATTATCTAGATGCCAATGATGCTTTAGAGTATGGTCTTATTGATAAAGTTATAAAAAAATAACTATTGGTGAAATACTAATAGTTATCTTTTTTACTTTCTAATTTTTTAAATCTGTTGGCAAGTTCCTTAATCTTTCGAAACCTATGATTTAATCCTGATTTTGTTATCGGATTACCTGTTTCTAAAGAAATAATTTCGCTTAGTTCTTTTAAGGATGATTCGGGATATTTTTTTCTGTATTCTAGAGCTTCTCTAGTTTTCTCGTCCAAAAGACTTACTCCTAGATTATCCTCAATAATCGTAATATCATCTAATTGTGCCGTTGCTGTTGAGACTACTTTGTCTATGTTGGCTTGTTCACAATTATTTAAGCGATTGGCTTGATTTTTTTTATTTCTATATATTCTTTGATTTTCAAAGTATAGCACAGCATTATTTGCTCTTATTATTTTTAAGTAATCACTAATTTTATCTGCTTCTTTAATATATAACATATAGCCTTTATCTCTTGTTAAAATTTTTACATTTAACTCAAAGAGATTAAGTAATTTTTGGACAAATACTGCTTCTCCAGATTCTTCTATTAACAGTTCCATGTGATATCTAGATGTTTTTGGATCATTAATACTTCCAGAACTTAAAAACACACCTTTTAAATATGCTCTTATTTCTTCATTTGCTCCTACGATATATTGAGGTGGTTTTTCTAAATAGCATCCATTTTTATCTTGATAACCTATATCTTCTAAAATAAAATCCTTTTTATCGTTGATTGTTAATACTAGGAGATCTTTTTTACTAAAATTTAGACTATCTTTTCTTTCTTTTTTTAGTTTTACTTCATAAAGCGTTTCTAATTGTTTTTCAATTCTTTCACAAATTAATGGATTTTCTGTAGTTAACTGAAATCCACTTGACGTAGTATGACCGTTATTTCTAATATATCCAGATAATTCTGCAATCATTTCGGATTTTGATCCAATATTTTTTGATATTTCCTCTTTAATCTGCGTTGTATATGACATATTAATTCCTCATTAAATAATTAAATATTAGGGTGCTTAATTTTAGACTATTATGTCTAATTGTATTATCTTCAATATTAATTAAATCGGCTGCGATTAACTCTACACCCATTTCTTTTAAATTTTTCTCATCTACTTTTACTGGAGTTTTATATTCTTCTGTATAATATTTTTCCGCAATTTTTTTATCGATTTTGGAGTTACTTGCAATTACTACATCTATTTTTCTTGTTTCAAGATGTTTATTTAACATATTTATATGATCTCCTACTGTGAAATCGTCTGTTTCTCCTGGTTGCGTTACTGAGTTACATAAGTACATAATAGGAGCCTTTGTTTTTGTTAATTCTTTTTGAACATCTTTACAAATAATATTTGGTAAGATACTTGTATATAGACTACCCATACTAAAAATAATTAAATCAGCTTCTCTAATGGCATTTAAAACTTCTAGTAAAACTTTAGGTTCTTCTTTATAATAAATTCTTTCAAACTTGTGATGTGCTTTTGTGATTTCATCTTCTCCTTCAATCACATTTCCGTCTTTGTCTAGTCCCATTAAAGTTAGTGATGAGTCTTCTGAAATTGGTAATACCGTATGTTTTACATCTAGTAATTTACTCAATGAAGCAATTGACTCTTTTAGAGAACCCGTGATATCTAATAATGATGTTAGAATTAAATTTCCTGTGGCATGACCATCTAGGTCGCTTGATGTACGGAAACGATACTCCATCATTTTTTTGATTGGTTCATCAATTCCTGACAATGCAGTAATTACTTTTCTAATGTCGCCTACTGCTGGAGTATTAAATTCTTTTCTTAATTTTCCTGTTGATTTTCCATTATCTGATACTGTAATTACTGCTGTGATATCTACAGGAAAATCTTTCAATCCTTTTAGTAGATATGATAATCCTGTACCCCCGCCAAATATAACGACTTTTTTATACATCTAAATCATCCTTCCTAATTGTTATACAAATTTTCTTTTTTACTTTTTATATTCTTGATGAAAATAATTATTCCAGAAATCACAAATACAATAGATACTAACTGAGCCATTTTTATAGGCCCTAACATTAAAGAGTCTGTTCTCATAGCTTCTATAATGAATCTGATTATTCCATACCAAACCAGGTAAAAACTTGTTAATTGTCCTATTTTTAAATATTTATATTTTCGAATCCATAGCATAACAACAAAACCGATTAAACACCAAACTGATTCATAAAAGAACGTTGGCTGACGATATTCTCCTAAGATATACATTCCGTTAATTACAAAATCAGGGATCCCTAAAGATTTTAAGTTTCCTTCTGTAGTGATTGAGCCATAAGCTTCACTATTAAAGAAATTCCCCCAGCGACCAATTGCCTGCGCTATAATTAGACCTACCACTATAATGTCTAGCATTTGCCATACATTAACTTTATGCTTTTTGCAGTAATAGATAATGAAAAGTAGTCCTGCAATAATTCCCCCATGAATCGCTAATCCACCATTCCATATTTCCAATATTTCTATGGGATTATTTAAATAATATGGTAAATTGAATAATATATAATAAAGTCTGGCTCCGATAATTCCAATAATTATCGTATAAAATGTAAGATTTATTAAAAACTCTTCTTTTATTCTTCTTTTTTTAGACTCTTTATATATTATAAAACAGGCGCTCAACATTCCTAAAAATATAAAAATAGAATACCAGTATATTTGAATTGGTCCAAGATCAAATGCTACTTTGTCCATATGTTACCTTCTTTTCTTTATAAAATTTTCTTTAAGAATTGCCCTGTATATGACTCTTTTACTTTGGCAACTTCTTCTGGTGTTCCGGTTGCGACGATTTGTCCTCCTTCATCTCCACCTTCTGGTCCTAAATCAATAATATAGTCGGCAACTTTAATGACATCTAAATTGTGTTCAATCACCACTACCGTATCTTTATTATCTACTATTTTCTGTAGAATTGCAAGTAATCGCTTGATGTCATCTGTATGAAGTCCTGTTGTTGGCTCATCAAGAACAAATAACGTTTTTCCGGTTGCTTTCTTTTGTAATTCTTTCGCTAATTTTACACGTTCGGCTTCTCCTCCTGATAGTGTTGGGGCACTTTGTCCTAGTTTTATGTATCCTAGTCCTACGTCTTCTAATACTTGTAATTTATTTTTTATCTTTGGTACATTTGAGAAAAACTCTAGTGCTTCTGATACTCTCATATCTAGTACTTCCGCAATATTTTTTCCCTTATACTTTATGTTTAAAGTTTCTCTATTATACCTTGTTCCATGACAAACTTCGCAAGGTACATAAACATCTGGTAGAAAGTGCATCTCTATCTTTTTTACACCATCTCCACGGCAGGCTTCACATCGTCCTCCCTTTACATTGAAAGAGAATCTATTCTTCTCAAATCCATACATCTTTGCTTCTTTGGTAGTCGTAAATAGTGTACGGATATCATCAAATACTCCAGTATAGGTTGCTGGATTAGAACGAGGTGTTCTACCGATTGGATTTTGAGAGATTGCTACGATCTTATCAATGTTATCTAAACCTAAGATTTTCTTATGCTTTCCTGGTTTTTCTTTCGAATGATATAGTTTTGCTGCTACAGCTTTACAAAGAATTTCATTTACTAAACTACTTTTTCCACTTCCTGATACCCCTGTTACACAAGTAAATGTTCCAAGAGGGATATCTACGTCTATATTTTTTAGATTGTGTTCTTCGGCACCCTTTATTTTTAAGAACTTTTTATTTCCTTTTCTTCTTGTTTTTGGAATTTCAATACATTTCTTTCCGCTTAAATATTGTCCTGTTAAGCTATTTTCATTTTTCATAACTTCTTCTGGAGTTCCAGCCGCTACTATTCTTCCACCATGATCCCCTGCACCCGGTCCAATGTCTACTAGATAATCACAAGCTAACATGGTATCTGTATCATGTTCTACAACAATTAAAGTGTTTCCTAAATCTCTCATTTCTAGCATGGAATTAATTAACTTTTCGTTATCTCTTTGATGAAGTCCGATACTTGGTTCATCTAAGACATATAATACTCCTGTTAAGTGTGAACCAATTTGTGTTGCAAGTCTTATACGTTGTGCTTCTCCACCAGATAAGGTACCTGCACTTCTACTTAGTGTTAAATATTCTAATCCAACGTTTGCTAAAAAGTGAAGACGATCTTGTACTTCTTTAATAACAAGCTTCGCAATTTCTTTCTTTTCTTCGGATAATTTTAGGTTATCGAAGAATGGAATCAACTCTTTAATACTCATTTTTGTTACTTCATAAATATTTTTTCCATTTAATTTTACTGATAGAACATCATCATTTAATCTGGCTCCATGACAAGTTTCACAAGTATGTTCTACCATATAATTTTCTAACCATTCTCTAATCCAAGTGGAACTTGTTTCCATGTATCTTCTTTCTAAATTATTAACAATTCCTTCATAAAAGTCTCTGCTATTGTATTTGTTTCCGCTTTTAGAAGAGTACTGAAAATGAATTATTTCATCTGATCCATAAAGAATTACCTCTTGCTGCTTTTTAGAGAGTTTTTTCCATGGCTTTGTCATATCGATTTTATAGTGCTTACATACACATTCTAATTTTTTATAATCAATTCCTTCCGTATCATCCGTTAGAGTTTTTATGCAGCCCTCGGCAATTGATTTATCTTTATCTGGTATTAATAAATCTGCATCAATTTGTAATTTTACCCCCAATCCTTTACAATCTGGACAAGCACCATATGGAGCATTAAAACTAAATATTCTTGGTTCTAACTCTGGTAGAGAGAATTCACAATAAGGACAAGCAAATGATTCTGATAATACAATTTCTTTTTTATTTTCTCCTAGTACTTGTATTACAACTTTTCCTTCTGATAATTTTGTTGCTGATTCGATTGCTTCAAACAGTCTTGATCTTATTCCTTCTTTAATAATTAAACGGTCTATTATTACGTCTATTTTGTGTTTTTTATTCTTATCTAATGTAATATCATCAGATAAATCCATCATTTCATCATCTACACGAACTCTAATATAACCTTCTTTTCGTAGACTTTCTAACAAATCTTTTTGTGTACCTTTTTCTCCATGAACAACAGGAGCCATAATAATTATCTTAGTTCCTTCTGGATATTCTAATACTTTGTTTGTCATTTCTTCTACACTTTGACTTGAAATTGGAATATGATGATTAGGACAGTACGGGACTCCAACTCTCGCAAAAATAAGTCTTAGGTAATCATATATTTCTGTTACAGTTCCAACGGTTGATCTAGGGTTATTGTTTGTTGTTTTTTGATCAATACTAATTGCTGGAGACAATCCTTCAATACTATCCACATCCGGTTTTTCACTGCCACCTAAGAATTGTCTGGCATAAGCAGATAGACTTTCCACGTACCTTCTTTGTCCTTCTGCATAGATTGTGTCAAAAGCA
The DNA here is from genome assembly GCA_944333345.1 of uncultured Bacilli bacterium. Taxonomy (GTDB): domain Bacteria; phylum Bacillota_I; class Bacilli_A; order RF39; family UBA660; genus Faecimonas. The sequence continues at coordinate 8,539 of CALVKW010000048.1, forward strand.
AGACTACTTTTTCCACTTCCTGATACTCCAGTCATAACAATAAGTTTATTCTTTGGTAATTCTATATTTACATTTTTTAAGTTATTTTCTCTTGCACCTTTAACAATAATTTTATCCATTTATACTTCACCTGCCACATATTATAACATAACTTTTCATTTTTTATTAATAACTTTGTGCATACTTATTTTATAGCAAGAAACATTTGTTCGTCAATCGAACAAAAGAAAATCAGAAGGAAATCTTCTGATTACCTTAAAATTAGTCTTTTTTCGATAGCCTGTTCTAGTTTTTTTGAATTTTCTAATACTTGTTTTTGTATTGTTTCTTCTACCATATCCGGAGTCACTAGATGTTGTAATAATTTCTCTGATAATTCTTTAGCCCTTTTTTCGTTCTTCTCTTTATATCTTGCCTGTCCTACTTGAAAATTAAAAGAATTGAATGGCACTATGTAACCATTATCTTCCAAGCGGATGTCAGAAGAAGAAAAGTTATTTTGAAAGGATTTTAATCTTTCTAGAAATTCACTAGCAACTTCTGGATATAGCGAAACTATTACTTCTAAATTGTTTTTTTCTCTTTCATATAGCGGAACCATTTCTTCTCTTAATAGTCGGCGTAATGCATCTGGTACTCCATTTAAGGATATTTGAGCATTATTAAATATTAATTTATTTTTGCTTGGTATATCTAAATACATAAACATTGTAGAAAATTCATGATCTATCATTTGAGCAATTTCTAATTCTTGTTCTCCTTGATAAAAAAGCATGTTTTCATAGTGATAATTTTGGTCTTGTCTTAGCATAGAGCATAAAATTTGGTTTGCTACTTCTTGTCCTAGTTGTCTATTTTGTTTGAAAAAATCTGATGATAATATTTCTACATAATCATACATGATTTCACAATAGTTCATGTATCTTGAGATATCTGGTAGGGTATCTGGGTTTTTTCTACATAATTCATAAAGGTTTATTAGTTTTCTGTTTTTCTTTTCTAACTTATCTACTAATGTACCATGGTGATATTTGTCTGGATATTCTTCTTCTATGTTAGCGCAAATTGCTAAATGATAAATGGGCGTTCTGATATCAAAATAATCGTGCAAGATTGTAGACCAAAACACTTCACTATATGCAAAGTAAGGGGTTGTCAATGGTTTGGTTTTTGAAAGTGGCTTTAGCACCTTTTCTTTTCCTTCCACGTTAAACACAGGAAAATATTTTTTACTTTTTACTACTCCTTGTGCTTCACTTGTTAAATTTCCTATTCTATCTCTATAATCAAAATGATATACATTCCAGTCGAAAGTCATATAATTCTCCTCTCGAAATATTAATTATATTTTTTCTCTTTAAAGGTACAAGATTTACATATTTTTTCTGATGGTTTTCTATCTTGAAAAGATTTTTTTAGGTTTTGGTATCTTTCTTTGTTTTGTATTTCTTCTATGGATTCCTTAAATATATTTCCTAAATTAATCATACCATTGCTATCAAGACGGCATGGTACTACCGTTCCATCTGATAAAATTGCTAGCTGTGTTTTTAGCGCATAGCAATATCCACAACTTTTGTGATTTGTAATTTCTGGCCATTGGAACTCATTATCTTTATCCACATATATTGTGGAAGAAATTTTTACGTTATTTTCTGTTTTTAATTTTTCCACTGTTTCTGTGGATAAATTATAATACATTTTTATCTTTTCCACTGTTTTTGTGGACTTTTTATCTAACTTATTATCTTTTAATGTCCATAACCTGTAAATAATCACAGTATCTGGGGATAGCTTCTCTACATTTTTAAATATTTCTTCTTCATAGTTTGGAATATTTTGTTCACAATGGAGAGAAAAATTTATCTTATGTAAGGATTTACAGTCTTTTAGTTTTTCTACTAACTTGGGAAATAGAATTCCGTTTGTTGTTAGATTTACATTTAAATTGTATTTTTCTGCCAGATTTAAAAAATCAATTATTTTGGGGTGAAGTAACGGTTCACCTTTGACATGAAGATAGATAACTTTTGTAACTTTTGATACTTCTTTTAGAATATGTTCAAACTCCTCTTCTGTCATAAATCGTTTTTCTTTTTTCACAGGGGAACAAAAAGAGCAATTTAAGTTACAACAATTTGTTATTTCAATATAGATTTTTTTATACTTATCCATTTTTCTTTTGTCCTTTTTTCTTTCCATATGGTCTAGCTTGTGTTCCTTCTCGACCATCATAAAAATCTAGATAATCATATACTGCCCACAGATATTCTTTCTTCCCATTCTGTTCTACTTGCGCTGTATAAAATCCGTTTGGTGCTAGATAGATTCTGGTTGCGAAAGGAGTATCATAATCTAAGTACGTACTAATGACGTCACAAAGTCTATCTGATTT
>CALVKW010000049.1 GCA_944333345.1 uncultured Bacilli bacterium
AACTTTCCATATCTTAACCCTGATGCGTCTGTATAAGCAAGTTCTATTTGATAAGGGTGCATTACTCTCCCAGTTAAGTCTTCTGCTTGTTGATATAGTCTGTTCATCTCATCTAACCATTCTCTGGCAAAAGATAGTAAAGATTCTTGATTTATTTTTCCACGTTGTGGTAATGAAAAGTCCTTTGGTGATATTGGTTTTCCATAAATTACAGCATTGTCTTTTCTTAGTATTTGTGGCTCCATAAAGATAGGAACTATAGACTTGCCACTTTTTGCAGCTATATAGAATGCTCCTAGTGGTATTGTTTTCATATGATGGTCTGGATATTTTAACATTAATTCTGGGTCTACGTGTCTTCCTTGAGGAAATATTACTAAAGAATGATCTTTATCTTTTAATTTTTTTAATTCTGTTCCAATCTCTTTTGGTTGTACTTTATCTCTTGTAATAGGATAGACATTAAATAGAGGTAATACTTTTGCAATTAATGGAAAATTATCCCAGAACTCTTTATACATAAAGGTATCCATATCATAATCTTTTGCTAGTAATGACCAGATTAAATATCCATCTAAATTATTGGTATGGTTTGGTGCAAAAATATAAGAGGTTTCTGTTAAATTTTCTTTTTGATATTCTGTTGTTGGATATAATAAGTTTGGATATAGTACGTTGGCCATTTTCGCTAACTGAGGATTGATGGTATGTTTTTTCATAATCTCCTCCTTTTATTTGTGCATATTATAGCACATTTTGAGACCGATTTCTAATGTTTTTTTATTTTTAAATCTTTTTTGAAAATTTTTCAATTTTTTATTGACAAATTACCCACTTTCGGTTAGTATAGGAACTACCAATTCGGAATTAGGCGAATTGGTCGCTAGTATCACACTAGCCAACCCCTTTTTATTCTTTTTAGAGGTTGCCCTCAGGGGGTGCAACCTCTTAGATGAAAAGTAAAAGAAGACATTTGCCGGTGTCTTCTTTTTTCGTTATATATTTAAAAAAATCACTAATAAATAGTGATTTTTATTGTTCTTTTTTTACTAAGTTTTCGTAATATTGATAATTAGTTTCTGCTTGTTCTTTATTTTTAGCTAATAATTGTTTGTGATTTTTTGATATCTTTTCTAGAGAACGATATCTATCTTCTCCTAGAATAAATTCTTCATATCTACTAAAATCAGATTTACTATCCATTTTAAACTCTTTTGTTTCTGGATTGTAATGGAAAATTGGGAAATATCCTGAACGTGTTGCTTCTTTTTCTTCTTCAATAGAGTTTTTCATGCCTTTTATAATTCCTTGAGCAATACATGGTGCGTAAGCAATAATGATAGATGGTCCGTTATAACTTTCTGCTTCTTGTAGTACTTTAATTGCTTGCTGTGGGTTTGCTCCTAATGAAATTGTTGCGACATAGACATGAGGATATGTTAAAGCAATCTTGGCTAGGTCTTTTTTCGCTGTTTCTTTACCAGCTGATGCAAATTTAGCAACTGCTCCTGTTCTTGTTGATTTTGAAGCTTGACCACCGGTATTTGAATATACTTCTGTGTCTAATACTAAGATATTTACATTTTCTTTGTTTGCTAGAACATGATCTATGCCATTGTATCCGATATCATATGCCCAGCCATCTCCACCAATCATCCAGACAGATTTTGGTCTTATAAAGTTCTTTAATGGTAATAATTCTTTGATTTTTGTTTCATCTATTACTTTTAATAATTCTTCTGCTGTTTCTGGAGTTACATTTTCTACATAATTTTTATAAGTTTCTTGTTGTGATTTTTTTACATCCTTTATATTTTCTGTAATTAATTTCTTTATTCTTGCTTTTATAGTTTCATCAGCGATTTTCATACCATATCCATATTCCGCATTATCTTCAAATAGAGAATTTGCCCATGGGATAGAATATGGCATAGATGGAGTTGATGCACCATAGATAGAAGAACATCCCGTAGCATTCGCAACAATCATTCTATCTCCAAATAATTGTGTTACTAATTTTAAATATGGAGTTTCTCCACATCCGGCACAGGCTCCAGAGAACTCAAATTTTGGTGTTTTAAATTGACTACCCTTTACCGTAGTTGTTGGCATTACATTTTTTTCTGTTACTTCATTAAATAGATATGTATAGTCTTCTTTTGTTTTTTCTTCATCTAGTTCTTCCTTTATCTTCATTACTAGGGCTTTTGCGCCTTTTTTACCAGGACAGATATTTGCGCATAATCCACAACCGGTACAATCAGCAGCACTGATTCCAATAGTAAATTTTAAATCTTGGTCTTTGATATTCGCAGGAAGTAATTTTTCTCTTACTCCATTTGGGGCATCCATTTCTTCTTTGTCATCTAATAGGAAAGGTCTTATTACTCCATGAGGACAAACTAGAGAACATAGGTTACATGAAATACAATTTTCACTATTATAGCAAGGTACAATATCTGAAATATTTCTCTTTTCTCTTTTGGTTGTTCCTGCTTCAAATGTTCCATCTGGATCCTTTATGAAACTACTTACTGGAAGAGAGTCTCCTTCCATACTACTAATAAGTTCAAACATGTCTTTCTTCTTTGGAAACTCTTCTACATAATCTACTACTGGTAGTTTTACTTGAACTAGACTATTAATACAACAATCTATAGCTTTTACATTTTTTTCTACAATATTACCACTTTTATTGGCAAATTTAGCAGCTAGACTTTCTTTTATTTTTTGTACTGTAAAATCAAAGTCCATAATCTTTCCTAGCTTAAATATTAAAGTTTCCATAATAGCACTTATTTTTCCAGATAGTCCATTATCTGCTGCAATTCTTCCAGCATCTACAATATAAAATTTTATATTTCTAGATTGTAATATTTTTTTATCATGAGATGTCATCTCTTTTAGAATTTCATCTTTATTTTTATTTGTATTAAGCAAGAAAATACCATTCTTTTTAATCTTATCTAACATCTTCATTTTTTGTAAGTATGATTCTTTTGTACATACTACCATAGTTGGACTTTCTACATAGTATGTTGATTTTATTGGTTTATTTCCCATTCGTAAGTGAGATATTGTAATTCCTCCTGATTTTTTGGAATCGTATTGGAAATAACCTTGTACATAGGCTCTTGTGTAGGTACCAGTTAATTTCATAATATCTTTACAGGCACTTACCATACCATCACTACCATAGCCGTAGATTAAAAATTCAATATTTTCTGAAGGTAGATGAAAGTCTTTATCATAGTCAATGGATAAATTTGTTACATCATCTTCTATTCCTACTGTAAAATTAGTATGTGCATCTTTTTTATCCATGTAGTCAAAGATTCCTTTAATCATTGCAGGCGTTGTATTCTTACTAGATAATCCATAACGACCACCTAACACTTTTACTTTTCCTTCTACTTCTTGAATTGTTTTTACAACATCTAGATATAATGGTTCTCCTGCTGATCCTGGTTCTTTGGTACGATCTAAAACGGCTATTTTCTTTACTGATTTTGGTAATGCTTTTAAGAAATACTTTGCACTAAATGGTCGATATAGGTGTACCTCTAATAGCCCTAAATCATTTCTTTTTTTACTTAAGTAATCGATGGTTTCTTTAATTGTTTCACAGACACTTCCCATCGCAACCACCACCTTGGTTGCGGTTTCACTACCATAATAATTAAATGGAGCATAATTTTCTCCTGTTATTTTATTAATTTCTTGCATATAATCATTTACAATATCTGGTACCTTATCATAATATGGGTTTCTAATTTCCGTTGCTTGGAAATAAATGTCTTCATTTTGTGAAGTTCCTCTAGTTACTGGATTTGTTGGATTTAGCGCTCTATCTCTAAATTCTTGTAGAGCTTTTTCATCGATTAATTCTTTTAATTTATTTGTGTCTATTACTTCTACTTTTTGTAGCTCATGACTGGTTCTAAATCCATCAAAAAAATTTATGAATGGCACTCTTCCTTTGATTGCAGAAAGATGAGCTACTCCGGTTAAGTCCATTACTTGTTGTACTGAAGATGATGCTAGCATTGCAAAACCTGTGGTACGTGCTGCATAAATATCTTGATGATCTCCAAAAATAGATAAGGCATGAGTGGCAAGTGATCTTGCCGCAACATTGATAACACATGGTAATAATTCTCCAGCTATTTTATACATGTTAGGAATCATTAGTAATAATCCTTGACTTGCTGTATAGGTTGTCGTTAGACATCCTGCTTGTAAAGATCCATGAACCATTCCTGCTGCTCCTGCTTCTGATTCCATCTCTACTACTTTTACTGGCATACCAAAATAATTTAATTTGTTCTCATTTGCCCATTTATCGGTTAATTCTGCCATTGGTGAGGCAGGTGTGATAGGGTAAATCCCTGCTACATCTGTAAAATTATATGATACATAACTACAAGCTTCATTTCCATCCATTATTTTTTTCATCGTGTTTCCTCCCTTACTTTTCATTATATCGCATTTTCTTTCTTTTTTCATTAAAAAACTGTGTAGAAATATCTATACAGTTAAATTCTTGATTTCATATCGTTATATATGTTATTCGAAGTATCCTTTTGTGACTAATGAAATTACTTGTTTTACTCTTACTTTAATTAATCTCTAAAAAATATTAAAACTACGATGTTTCTGGTGTGGAAATTATTTCTTGTTTTGGCTTAGTGCTAGTATCTACATACTCTCCATTTTGTTCTGATGCAACTACTTCTGCAGCATTATTCCAGCATTTTGCAATATTAAAAGATTCATCGGTTAAGGACATAGCTATATTAATTAATAATGGCACCATAAATAGAATTACTAATGCGATTAAGCAATTTTTTAATGAGGCTTTATATTTTTTATCTTCTGGATTTGTCATTAATTTTGTAAAATTGATTGCCAAGGCTACCATACAAAGAATTGGTCCTATTAATTGAATTAGAGATAATGCCGTTTTCATAATATTTAATATATTGGCAATCGCAATGCTTCCACAAGCCTCTATGATATCCTGACTAATTCTTTGATAATCCAGTATGTAAATCATTTTATTCCTTCTTTCCTATTTCCTTTTTATATACTAAATAGTATGTTCCTTCTACTGGTACTGTTTCATATTCTTTTCCAAATACATGTTCTATACCTTGCTTTGATGGGATATTACTATATTCGCAGGCAATTACTATTTTTTCTATTTTATAATCTTTTACTAAGTTTATTGCTAATTTTAGTATTTCTTTATAATGTCCTTTATTTCTTTCTGTTGGTCTAATATCTACTCCGATATGCCCATAGACTTCGCCATGAGGAAATGCTAGTGAATGTCTAATATCTAATAGCGCAATTAGTTGGTCATCTTCTTTGGTTAATACTAAATACGTTGTACAACCTACTTGTCCCTTTTTTAACCCTTCTTCTTGGTCTAGTTTTTCTACCTCTTTAAACCAATCATAGAAGTTTTCATAGTCAGAATAAGTTTTTCCTAATATTAGAGAACAATCACCTGCTAAAATGCTATCATTTACTGCATAGTGTTCTCTTGCAAAATCATCTATTATTTGTTGATCAAAAATTGTTACTGGACGTGCATATAATTCCATTTTGTCACCTTACTTCTATTATTTTAGTTCGTTTATTTTTCATCCATTTAAATGTTCCTATTTTAACATAAACCTATTTTTCATGTCAATTATTCTTTTACTATCCAGAAAGTCGGCATATCCCTTAGGCCATTTTCTCCACCTGCTACTGGGGTATTAATTATCTTATTATTAATTACCAGTTCTGAAGAAGATCCTCCATCTAGATTCGCTGCATTATAAGCTCCATAGTTTTCCATTATTTCTGTTAAGTCTACCATATCTGCACCAATACTATTTGGCAGTCTTCCGTTTATTACTAAAAACAGTACAATCCCATCTTTTCTTTGACCAATAGCCGATCTAGGTGCGATTCCCCATCCGCCATTTCCTTTGATGAACGAACTTTTTCCATTGACTATTAAAAATGGTCCAAACTCTATGGCATCTCGATATCCAACTTCTAGGGCCTCTTCTGTAGTCATGTTTCCTAATACTAATTTATCATCATGCGTGAAGCCAATAAATCCACCAAAGCCAACGTCTTTATAATCACTAACAATTTTCCCATTTTGAATAACCGTACCATGTGGTAGTGCTCCGTTAGAATTCCAATCTGGGTCGTGAAAACCGCTTGCGTTCATAGCAATTATTGCATTTTCTCTTTTTGCTACCGTAGTAATTGCTTCTCCTCTAGTACCTAAATATTGTGTGGTGGCAAGTGATATTTTTGATGGATCATATATTGCTACTAAGAATCCTTTATATGTTGTGCCATTAATTTCTATTACTTTGTATAAATCATTTCCTGGATCTTTTGTTAATATTTCTTTCTCATATTTGTTTTTGTATATTGTCATATTTCCATTATATTTTCTAAAAGTAATTAAATCTGGATCTGTTATTTCTCCAACTTCAATAATTTGGTTGGCCTCTAATACTTTTTGAATCGTTTCATCACTATAAAACCAGGTTGCTAAATATTGATGAGTCATCGTAGTCATGGCACTAGTAATCCAAAAATTTCGAAATCCGTCCCATGGTCCATAAAATAAGAATAAGAAGGTGGAAAGCATTACTATGAATGTTGTCGCTCCAAACACACCTATCTTTTTCTTTATCGTCCACTTCTTTTTTCTTTTTTTCTTTTCTTTCGTGGGAGGAATACTATATAATGGTTCTATTTTTATTTCTTTTTGTTCTTTCATAACCTAAAAGTCTTCCTTTCCTGCAAATTTCTTATCACCATCAAAATCTATATAATCTTTTGTGGTATTATATTTTTGTATCGGTGCTATTCCTGTTTGATTTTCTAAATTATAGTTATTATATTCTTCTATATTAGCATTTACTTGCTTTACATCGTTTATAAAATAATTTACCATTTCTTCATAAGAAGTTGCATAATTTTGACATTTTGTATTTACTTCTGCTTCCGGGAAATATATACCATTACAATTTTCTTTTAATGTTTCTGCTGAAGAAGACATTTTATCTAACTTAGCTTCATATGTCTGCAGTTCTTGCAAGCAAGTCGCAATACTTAAATTTAAGTTCTCAAAATACAATTCTGAAAATACGTTATTATATAAATTATCTCTAGTAGTACTAAAATCTTGGGCCTCTTTTTTAAATATTTCATAAGTGCTATTTACTACTTTCATTCTTTTAGCCACTTCTTCTTTATCTTGTGAAAAACTCATTGTAAAATTAGTAATAATTCCAAGTATAATTAATAAAAATCCTAGACAGAATAGTACTTTTATTTTTCTTGTCATCTTATCTCCTACCTTATCATTATATATCGTAACATCTTTTTATTTTTTTGTATAGCTTGAGACTTCTTGGTTGACATATTTTGGTCAAAAAAAAAGACTAATTTGTCTCTTTCTTTTTAAATATAAATATTTTACTAAATATATAGTTTGCAATAATAACAACTATATTCATTAATACTTTTGCTATCATTTTATTTATATTTATCATACTAATACAAATATACATACCTGCCATATCAATACCGAGAGATAAAATCCTAAAGAAGAAGAAAGATACGACCTCTTTTATTATTACTTTTTTATCTAAGGACTTGGAATTAAATACAAATAATTTATTAGTTATAAAGGCAAATAACACAGATAAAAACCAGGCAATAAAATTGTTTATGTATACATTCATCCCTGTTTTATCTAATAAGTAAAAACTTATAATATTTACTAGAGTTGTTAATACTCCAAAAAAGCCATACCATAATATTTCTTTTATTTTATTATACCAAGAGATGTGATTTTCTTTTTCGATTATGTCTTCTACTAAATTTATCATTTCTTTGGTATGAGATTTGAATTTTTTAGGTTTAAATTTTTTTGCTTTTTGTAAAGCTTCTCCTAATTTATCCATATCTTCTAATTCGATGATATAACCATCTTTAGCAAATTCTTTTATGATTTGTTTTTGGTGATCGTTTACATGTTCATTATATTTTTTTAGTCTTGGAGCTGCTATTATTTTTTTTCCCTGTTTTACTGCAGATAGAATAGATCCTACTCCGCCATGAGTGATTAATAGGTCACATTCGTCTACTAGTTGTTGAAACTTATCCGGACTAATTAAATCTAGGATTTCCATATTTTTTGATTCGTATTTTGTGTTACCTGCTTGAACTATTACTTTTTCTTTAATTTCTCCTTTTTCAATTGATTTATCAATTGCTTTTAAAAGTCTTTCAAATGTTTTATCTTGTGTTCCTAATGTTACAAATATCATTAATAAATCCATCCTCCTACTATTGCTTTTGGATATACTTTTTTCATAGAAGGCCATTGTACAATAAAGTAATCAGCAAAATGATAAATTAATTTTCCAGTTGATGTTTTGGTATTAATATTGGCGAATGTTTCTATGTAGATTATTTTGCTGCCTAGAATTTTTCCAATACAACACATAGGCCCTGCCGTATGTGTTCCTGTTGTAATGATGTAGTCTGGATGATATTTTATATAAAAATAGAGACTTTTAAAACAGTTATATAGAAGTTTAAATATATAGGTAAATTTATGTAATTTCGTTCCATATACTAGAAAATCTATTCTATCTTCATATTTTTCTTTTAGTTTTATATTTGATTTGGTTTTTTCTGTAATAATATGATAATCATATTTTTTAAACATGGGGCTCAGTTGCATTAGTTCATCTAGATGACCGCCTGTTGATGAGATAAACAGTACATTCTTTTTCATTTTTTTACCTTCTTTTCTAATAAATTATACCAATCTTCCTGGACTACTTCTTTGGTATATTGTTTTATACTTTTTCTAGCTTGTTTTCCTAATTCTTTTCTAACATCTTCTTTTTTCATTATATCTTCTATCTTTTTTATCATGGCACTACTGTTTCTATTCTTTATTAAATAGCCATTTTTTCCGCTAGTAATTATTTCTTTTGCTCCTTCCGCTGATGAGAAGGCAACGCATGGAATACCATGTGACATTGCTTCTAGTAAAACAATACCAAAGGATTCTGTATAGGATGTCATGACAAATAAAGAAGATTTGTGTAGCATATTATCAATGTATTCTTTGGATTGAAAACCGTGTAAAGTGACTTTATCCTGTAGTTTATGTGATTTTATATATGTTTCTAGTCTATCTCTTTCTGGTCCATCTCCAATAATATCTAAATGCCAATCCGGATGACGTTTTTCTAGTTGATTAAATATTTTTAATAAATCTATATGGCCCTTTTCTTGTGATAGTCTTCCCACAGATATTAACCTTTTTTCTTGTAATGGAGCTAGTCGTTTTGGGATACTGTCTAATAAATTGGGAATATATACACATTTACATGGATATTTTCTTAGTTTTTTTGTATAGAATTTTTTTAGGTCTTTCGATACCAGAACAAAATAATCTAATTTTTTACTACTGCGTACCACATCTACAGCGTATCTTTCATTATTATGATGATGGTTATGTTCCCAGCCTATTTTTACTACATTAGGTGGAGCATAATCTGCCAACCAATCATTAAAAAAAGTTCTTGTCGATATGATAATATCCGCCTCTGCATCTTTGATGGCATTTTTAGTTACAGAAAATCTTTTAGGGTACATAAAAATTCCAGAGATTCCGTCTTTTAGAAAGCTAATAAATTTAAGTTTTCTAAAATAATCTTGGGTTAATTTTTTTATTAACTTTAAGAAATGGCCTTTTTGTAATAATACTTTATAGTTAGCAACTTTTATTGGTAAATCGCTTTCAATTAAGTAAGAAATTTTTATTCTTTCGTCTATATTAAAAGCCGGCTTATCATATAATTTATAAATACAGATAATTTCTACTTTATATTTTTCACATAAAATATTTGCTAAAGCTGCAATAGATTTTTCTATTCCACCATATCCTAAATGTAAAGATAAAATTATGACTTTCTTCATTCTACCACCTATGTTCATTATAACATTATTTCCTTTAAAGTAAAAGAAAAGACCGAATTTTGGCCTTATTGTTGTGTTTTTTTTCTTACACTAAGTAAAAAATTCACAAGAAATAATACAAATAGAATACAAGCTGGAATTACGGTTATCATTAAAAAGCCTTGTCTTGATAGAAGAAATCCTAAAATAGTTCCTGCAAAAGGAATGGTTGTTTTATAAGTTCCTAATATGCAGCTATCATCAATATTTTCTATACTTCCATCCTCTTTTTTTAATGAGTATATTTTTACTTCATCAACATCTTCCGTTATTGCAGCTATTTCATTTGTTCTAATTACAGTTTGTCCTTCTTCTAAGGTTATATAGGAAATAATATCTTTTTCTTTTACTTTTTTATTATTCGCATTTACAAGGACTAAATCTCCTTTTACAATTTTTGGTTCTAAGACATTACTTTCTACTTCTACTACTATTGTATTTCCAAACTGTATTAATCCTTCTTTATTTCTACTTGTTGAAAATATGATTGTAGTAAGTGCTATTCCAATAATTATGACATAGATGGTAATTATAATATTTTTAAGCATATTTTATAAAGAAAAAAAGCTTTTCGCTTTTTATTGTCCCATATTTGTTGGTTGCTCTACCGTTGGTGTTACTTGTGGTGTTACGATAGTTGGTTCTGCTGTTGGTGTTTGTACCACATTCTGTTGTTGTCCTACAAGATTAGAAATTGGAATAGATTGTGTATTTTCTAATGGATTTGCTCCTCCATATATTTGATGTTGTGGTTC
>CALVKW010000050.1 GCA_944333345.1 uncultured Bacilli bacterium
TTATTATTAAAAGAAGCAGGAGTACCAGATGGAGTAATCAGTTGTTTATCAGGAGATGGTCCAACAACAGGACAAGCCCTAGCAAGACATAAAGGAGTACACTTAGTAAGTGTAACAGGATCAACTGCCGTAGGACAGGAAACAATGGCAACTGCTAGTAAAAACTTAACTCACGTAATGTTAGAATTAGGTGGAAATGACGCATTTATTTTAGATAAAGATGGAAATCTAGATTTAGCTATTAATGAAATGGTCTGGGGAAGACTTTATAACACTGGACAAGTTTGCTGTGCTAGTAAACGTTTCTTAGTACATAACGATATCAAAGAAGAATTTACTCGTCGAGTAATTGAAAAAATTAGTACAATGCGCATTGGAAATCCTATGGATGAATCAACAGAAATTGGTTGCTTAATCAATGAAAGAGCAGCACGTCGTGTTGAAGAACAAGTGAATACTACAATTGCTCAAGGTGCAAAATTAGTATTTGGTGGACGTAGAAATGGAGCATACTACGAGCCATCAGTACTTACAAATGTAACAAGAGATATGGATATCATGAAAGATATGGAAGTATTTGGACCAGTAATTCCTATTTGTGGATTTGATACTATAGATGAAGCAATTGATATTGCTAACCAGTCTAGTTTTGGTTTATGTGGATGCATTATCACAAAAGATATGAAAAATGCTTTCAAAGTAGCGGAAAGTCTAGAAGTAGGTGGAGCAGTTATCAATGGTGCTAGTTTCTTCCGTTCAGCAGAAATGCCATTCGGTGGTTGGAAGCATTCCGGAATCGGTAACGAAGGTATCGCGACAACACTTCAAGAAATGTCCAGAATTAAAACAATCGTCCTAAAGAACGTATTGAAATAAAGAGAAGCTATTTTGATGAAAGTCAAAATAGTTTTTTATTTACACGAAAGTAATTTAAGCATTAAAATATAGAAAATATGAAAAATTTATTATAATAATAAGCTGGTGATGAAATGATTAAAATAGAAGAAGTCATCAAAATATATAATAGTAAGAAAAATAATTATATTATGCAACAAATTAGTCATTATTTAAAATACAAATAATAATTTTATTATGGAAGAAGTTTCCCTTTTGAAAGTTAGTTTAATAATTAAATGCAAGTTTTATAAAAAATTTGACTAACAAAAAAGACAATAGTATAATACATTACTATAAATTGGAGGAAAGATATGAAAAATCAAAATAACCAGCCAAATTGGATTCAGGAAGCAAAAAGAAATAAAGAGTTAATGGGGTACTACGCAGAAGGAGTAGAAAAAATGCAACAAGCAGGAATAAATCCTGGGGCGGTAGATAGTTGGATACAATCCCAAGTTGATAAAGAAAAATATGCCGAGTTTCTAGTGAATTTAGCTGCCGGAAGTGCTCATGGATTAGCAGAAACGTTAAATCCAGAAGGATATATGCACGGTCACTTTGATGAGGAAGGAAATTATTATATGAGATCACAAGATGGTGGATCACTAACAATAACAAAAGAAGGATGTATTTTAGAAAAATAAGAAAAAAGTCATGGTTTCAAAGAGGGAACAATGGCTTTTATTATGCAAAGCTTTCACTTTATTGGAATATAGTGTATAATAAAAAAGAATAAACGTTCTAAAGGAGTAATTATGGAAACGCGAAAAGAACTAAAAAGAAAAGCAAGAAAAAATTTAAAAAAACATTATCCAATCTTTATGGTTGTTTGTGTAATCGCGGCTTTTATAGGAGCAGAATTTATTGGATCTTTAAATATATCAGAAGTAAAAACGTTTCCAGAAACTGTAATTACAGGTCCAGAAAAAGTTGATAAAGCAGTAGAAGCTGCCTTAAATGGGAAAACTTCAGAAAGTAAAAAAGCAACAAAAGAATTAAAAGAAGAGATTATAAGAGAAGACCAAAAGGATCAAACAAAGGTCTTAGGGAGAAGTAGAGGAGTTTTTGCTATGGTAGTAAATGCTTTCTCTACAGGTTCCATCTATGTTACTTTTATCACCGGTATGAATTCAATTATTGGACATCCGAATATCACATCGATTATTTTGATTGCAGTTAGCTTATTATTAAGTTTCCTATTATGGTTCTTTTTAACTAATATGTATCAAGTAATATCTAGAAGAATTTTTCTAGAAGGTAGAATTTATCAGAAAGTACCAATGCAACGCTTTCTATTTTTATTAAGAATTAAAAGATGGAATAAAACAGCGTGGACAATGTTTGTAACATCTGCATTTTATAGTTTGTGGTGTCTAACAATTGTAGGAATTGCTGTGAAAAGATATTCATATATTTTAGTTCCATATATTGTCGCAGAAAATCCCAATATAAAAACATTAGATGCCATTAATTTATCAAGAAGAATGATGGATGGACATAAATGGGAATGTTTTAAACTAGAATTATCTTACTTGGGTTGGATGATATTAGGAACCTGTACCCTAGGAATTTCAGAAATCTTATATTCTAATCCATACAAAATAGCAACAATGACAGAATATTTTGTCAATGTAAGAAAGATTGCAAAACAAAATAAAATAAAAGGAATAGAAAAACTAAATGACGATTATTTATACGAAAAACCACCTAAAGAAAAAGTAGAAGAGGAATATTCTGACGTTATAGAAGTATTAAAAAAATCACAAGCTCCTAAAGAAAAAACAAAAGGAATAAAGAAAGTAGTAGCAGAGTTCTTAGGAATTTCTTTATCAGATACAAAAGAGGCGGAAGTAATAGAAAAAGAAGAAAGAAAAGCACAACGATTAGAAATATACAAAAATGTAGTACGAGGAAAAGAATATCCAATGCGATTATTTTCTATTTCAGAAAAGCATCAAAGACAAAAAATGGATACTATTAATTATATGCGAAGATACTCTATATGGTCTTTAATTGCTTTATTTTTTATCTTTTCAGTGATTGGTTGGATTTGGGAAGTAGTATTGCATATCATAGTAGATGGAGAGTTTGTAAAAAGAGGTGTATTACATGGACCTTGGCTTCCAATTTATGGTTATGGTGGAATTTTAATATTAACAGTATTAAATAAATTTAGAGAAAAACCACTTTTACAATTTTTAACAATCATAATTTTATGTGGAACGATAGAATATTTTACATCAGTATATTTAGAAACCATCTATAATGGACAAAGATGGTGGGATTATAGTGGCTACTTTTTAAATGTACAGGGAAGAATTTGTGCAGAAGGACTACTAGCTTTTGGATTAGGTGGAATAATAATAGTATATATTGGTGCACCACTGTTAGATAACATTATTCAGAAAATAAATCATAAAAAATTAATTATAGTTTGTTGTATCCTTCTATCACTATTTGTTTTAGATAATTTATATTCAAGAAAAGCGCCAAATACAGGAGAAGGAATCACGGACTATAAAATTAAAGACATTCAAAAAATAGAAATTTCGTAAAAAGGAAGGAAGTACACATGATAGCAATTTTTTTATCACCAATCTATATTATCATTAATTTCTATATTGCTAGATGGTTACTAAGTTGGATGCAGGCCTGTAGCAAACATTTCAATAAAAGGAGAATTAGAGTATTAGTAATTACCATATATACATTTTTTGCCAGTGCTTTAGTCATTGGCTTCTTATTGCCTCCAAGTCCACTAGAGAGAGTAATGAAATTAATTGGAAATTATTGGTTGGGCGTTTTACTATATGTGGTTTTAACAGTCATAATGGCAGATGGAATCCGCTTAGTAGTAAAAAAAAGTAAAAAACTGCCGGAAGTCTATGTTCGTTCTAAACGAGTATTTGTAATTGCCGGTACAGTTTGTATTTTAACTATCGCAACAGTAAGTATCTATGGTGCTATCAATGCAAGAATTATTCGTACAACAAGATATGAGGTAACAATAGAAAAGGATGTAGAAAAACTAAAGGACTTAAAAATTGCCTTAGTAGCAGATCTTCATATGGGCTATAATATTGGAACACCTCATATAAAAAAAATGGTAGAAAAAATTAATAAAGAAAATCCAGATTTAGTTGTAATAGCAGGAGATATTTTTGATAATGAATATGAAGCATTAGATAATCCAAAAGCAATAACAAATACATTAAAAAAATTAAAAAGCAAATATGGTGTATATGCAGTGTATGGAAATCATGATATTAAAGAAAAAATTTTAGCTGGTTTTACATTTAGTAAAAAGGGAGAAAAAAAAGAAAGTGATATTCGTATGGATCAACTATTAGAAGATGCTAATATTACTCTATTAAGAGATGATGGAGTACTAATTGATGACAGCTTCTATTTATATGGAAGACCAGATTACCGTAGACCAGGTCGTGGTATTACAGTTAGAAAAACTCCAGAAGAGATAACCGAAAATATAGATAAAACAAAACCTATTATTGTTCTCGACCACGAGCCCAATGAATTACAGGAACTAGCAGATGCTGGAGTAGATTTAGATCTTAGTGGTCATACTCATGATGGACAACTATTTCCAGCCAATATCACAACAGCATTAATGTGGGAAAACTCTTATGGATATCTAAAAAAAGGAAATATGCACAATATTGTAACAAGCGGTGTCGGTCTATTTGGCCCAAACATGAGAGTAGGAACAATTGCTGAGATAGTAATTGTTGATGTAAATTTTAAATAAAAAAGAGCTATCAATATCAAAATTAGTTACAAACTAATAGAAGAAATCAAAAAAATAAATTTGACTTAAAGTTAACTTAAAGTGATAAAATATAAATAAAAAGAAAGGAGAAATATAGATGGAAAAAGCAAAAGTATATTTTATAAAAGATATTACCCCAGAAAATATTATTAAAGCATACGAAGTATTAGGAAAAAAATTATCAGGAAAAGTAGCAGTAAAAATGCATTCTGGAGAACAAGGAAACAAAAACTATTTGCGACCAAAATTTGTAAAAGATGTAATTAATCACGTAAATGGTACTGTAGTAGAATGTAATACTGCATATCCAGGAGCTAGAAATTCTACTGAAAAACATAGACAGTTAATCAAAGAACATGAATGGGAAAAATATTTTCCTTTCGACTTACTAGACGCAGA
Source organism: uncultured Bacilli bacterium (assembly GCA_944333345.1). Classification (GTDB taxonomy): domain Bacteria; phylum Bacillota_I; class Bacilli_A; order RF39; family UBA660; genus Faecimonas. The sequence continues at coordinate 5,084 of CALVKW010000050.1, forward strand.
GGGACCAGATATGGAATTAGATATTCCTAATGGCAAAGTACTAAAGAAAAATTATGTAGGAAAAGATTTAGCTAAATATGATTCTATGCTAGTATTATCTCACTTTAAAGGACATGCCACGGGAGGCTATGGTGGAGCCCTAAAACAGTTATCCATTGGTTGTGCTTCATCTGCTGGAAAAACATTAATTCATACAGCAGGAAAAGTAAATAATCAAAACGAACTATTTAACAACTTACCTGAACAAGATAGATTCTTAGAAGCAATGGCAGACGCAGCTGAAAGTGTAGTAGAGTATTTTAAAGGTAATATAGTTTTTATCAACGTTATGAAAAACATTTCAATCGATTGTGACTGTGATGGAAATGCATCAGCACCATGTATGAAAGATATCGGAATTTTAGCTAGTCTAGATCCAATTGCTTTAGACCAAGCTTGTCTAGATCTAGTATATAATTCAGCTGATCCAGGAAAAGATAAATTAATTCAAAGAATTGAATCGCTACATGGAGTTCACACAGTAGAAGCTGCTGCAGAACTAGGATTTGGAACAAGAGAATACGAACTTATTAAGTTAGACGAAGGAGAATAATCTCCTTTTTCTTTTGCAAAAGTATCCACTATACTATATAATAAAAATAGAAAGTAGTGGGTATCATGGATTATAGCATTATAATAGCGATAATAATAATAGTATTAGGAATAATCATTAGTATTTACGAAAAACTAGAAGAATGGGATATGGAAGATGTATTTAGCAATATGCGACAAGAAATAAAAGGTGTAAAAAGAAAAAAGGTAGATGAAACATCATATAGAGACTATACTCAGTTTTTTGGTACAGAGGAACTTGAAGATAAAGAATTTACAAAAAAAATGAAAATAATATATTCCCAAATAATGAAAGATAATGAAGAAGATATAAAGCAAATTGCAGAACTTGCAGGATGTACATATCCAGAATGTATCTTAAAAATTAGATATTTAAAACAAATAAAAAAAATTCCTGAAGATTATTTTGTTGATGAAGTGAATGGGTTAGTAAACCGTTGCAGTAAAGAAGACCAAGAACTGTTAAAAAAATATCGTCCATATATCTATAGAAATCAATTACAGGTTTCAGAAATAGCAGCAAGAATTCCCCATATTCCAGGAAAAAATTATCAAGAAATGCAAAAACAAGTGTTAAACGACTTAACATATTTAGATGATAAAGACTTAATTAATGGAATCATTTTAAATAAAGTAGATGGCACAATAACATACTATAATACAAAAGAAAAAGGTAATAAGAGTGATAAAATTACAGTAACGTGTCAAAATTGTGGAGCACCAAATAAAGTGAACAGAGGTGGAAAAACTTGGTGTAGTTATTGTGGAACAATTGTTGAAGATAAAAGTCTAGAAGAAAAATAAATACTATTTATAAAAAAGAGGTATTCGAAAATATGAAAAAAAACTAGCAAGTAGTTACAAACATTTCCTTAGGATATAAAAATTCAAAAATAACCAAACAATAATTATTATGAAGAAAAACTACATTATGAGAAGTTCTAAAAAGAACTTCTTTTTATATACAAACTAACACTTTTTTTCTTTTTACATATAATACGGTAGTTAGGAAAGGAGATTTATGAAAAAGAGAATTGTTATTTTTATACTAGCTGGTATTTTGATAATTGCAATTGCTGGTCTAGTATTATTTGATTTTAATAAAGGGGATTCAAAAAAAGAGGCTATGACACAAATCACATTAGCAGAAGTAACTCATTCTATATTTTATGCACCACAATATGTAGCAATAGAACAAGGCTATTTTGAAGAGGTAGGGATTGATGTAGAATTAATTTTAACCAGTGGTGCTGATAAAGTAACTGCAGCTGTATTATCGGGAGACGCAGATATTGGTTTCTGTGGAAGTGAAGGAACAATATATGTATATAATGGTGGAGAAAAGGATTATTTAAAAACATTTGCACAACTAACCCAAAAAGATGGATCATTCTTAGTGTCACGTGAAAAAATAGAAGACTTCTCATTAGAAGATTTAGAAGGTAAAACTGTATTAGGAGGACGTGCTGGAGGTATGCCAGAAATGACATTAGAATATGCTCTAAAACAAAATGGAATAGATCCAGAAAAAGATGTAGAAATTGATACATCAATTGATTTTGCTGCTATGGGTGGAGCATTCATAGGAGGAGAAGGAGACTTTGTTACTTTATTTGAACCAAACGCCTTAGAAATAGAACAAGAAGGATATGGTTATGTAGTAGCAAGTATTGGTGAATTAGGAGGAATTGTTCCATATACATCTTATTCAGCAAGAATTAGTTTCATAGAAGAAAACAAAGAATTAATAGGAAACTTTACGAAAGCAATTCAAAAAGGAATTGATTATGTACATAATCATACTGATGAAGAAGTAGCAAAAGCTATTGTAAATCAATTCCCAGACACATCTATTGAAGATATTGCGAAAGTAGTAAAAAGATATCGTGATATTGATGCATGGCCTGAAACTACAGAGTTTTCGGAAGATTCATTTAATCATTTACAAGATATTATGATAGATTATGGAGCAATTGATGAGAAAGTTCCATATGCTGAATTAATGTATCGTGGATAAAATATTAACAGTTACTAATTTAGAGAAATCATTTCATACAAGCGAAGGAGAAATAAAGGCACTTGACTCTATTTCCTTCGACGTAAACGATAAAGAATTTATTTCAATAGTAGGACCAAGTGGATGTGGAAAGTCAACAATACTTTCCATTCTTGCTGGACTAGAAGAAAAATCAAATGGTGAAATTTCTTTTTCTAAAGACTATACCATCGGTTACATGTTACAAAATGATTCCTTATTTGAATGGAGAACAGTACTAGAGAATTGTTTGTTGGGACTAGAAATAACAAAAAAATTAACAAAAGAAAATAAAGACTATGTCATTAATTTATTAAAAACATATGGTCTAGGAGAATTTATGGATGAATATCCTTCAAGATTATCTGGAGGAATGCGTCAAAGAGTAGCATTAATTAGAACTTTAGCTACAAAACCAGATATCCTATTATTAGATGAAGCAATGTCTGCACTAGATTATCAATCTAGACTAGCGATTAGTGATGATATTTATAAAATTATAAAAAAAGAAGGGAAAACAGCAATCATGGTAACTCATGACATCGCAGAAGCAATAAGTCTAATTAGTATGACTATTAACACCTCTTACTTTATAAGATGTTTTCATTATATCAAATACTATAAAAAATAGGAAGTTATTAAGCTTCCTATTCATCGTACCATTTAACTTCTATTATTTCAGCTTTTCCATTGACTTTATGTTTATCTCTATTAATGATAACAATCTCTTTCACAAATTGATTAAGAAATTCTAAGCGTTCTCTATTAGTTAAGAATTGCCAATGCTCTTTTATTGTTTTAGCAATTTTACCCTTATCTAATTGCTTAACTGGCTGATATTTCTTTTCCTGTTGAGTTAATTCATCTTTTAGTATTGCTAATTTCTTGTCTAATTCGCTACTCATATATTTCATATCATTATAGACAATTTCATTTTCCATAAAAAGATGCATTATCTCTTTCTTTTTACTTTCAATTTGTGATATTCTTTTCTTTAAATCATTAATATCTTCTAATGCTTCATCTTTCTCTAACTCAGGACTAACATTATCTATTTCAGATAATTCTTCTATATTATCAATATATTTCAAAAAAGCCTCTTCTACCTTTTTGTGACTCATTCCTAATGCTATGCATTGACCTCTTTCACGATACAGGCAACGATAACCAAAATGGGTTATAGTTGAGCCATCTTTATGGGTTTTAACTGTTCTTTGAGTAGTTAATTTTCGACCACAATAACCACATACTAGAATACCACAATAATACACATCATCTTTGGGATGATTAGTTCTATGTATCTTCTTAATTTTACCTAGTTTTTCTTGTGTTTTATCCCATAAGTCTTGTGATATGATTGGCTCGTGTAAGCCATTTAATACTTCAAAGCCATTTTCTTTATTAATGCCGTATCGTACACCACCTATATAGGTTATATTAGATAACATTAGTCTAATTGTCTTAGGTTGCCATACAGAGTTAATTGTATAGACTTCATCACTATTTGGTTTCTTTCTAACTCTACCTTTTAACTTAGTGGGTATTCCTTCAGCATTAAGAATATTTGCTATTTCAGTAAATGTTTTGTTTTCAAGTGTGTACATTTTAAATACTCTTTTAACAACTTTTGCTTCTTTTTTATTAATAGATTGTATTTCTTGATGTTTAGGTCTATCGTAACCATAAGAAGCAGTATTGCCACACAACGATTTTCCTTGACGTACTTTTTCTATAAAACCCATTTTTACACGTTCAATAGTTTGTTCTCTTTCTAATTGAGCGATAGCACCATTCATTCTTACCATAAATCGTCCTGATGCTGTCGTCACATCTACTGTTCCGCCTGATATAGTATATACGCCTATTTCATATTGTTGAATAAGCTTTATAATATCTTCTGTATCGGACATATCACGAGTTAATCTATCGAACTTGTATAAAACAACTACATCTATTTTCTTGTCTTTAATATCTTTAATTAGTCTTTTTACATTTGGTCTATCTTCGATATTCTTTCCAGAAATACCTTTATCGGCATATACTCCACAGATTGACCATCCTTGATCATTTGCAAATTTAGTTAAGTTTGTTTTTTGAGCAGAGATGGAGTATCCTTCCTGTACTTGTCGTTCAGTGGATACTCTTATATATAATGCTGCTCTTGTTGGATTATTATCTTTCAAAATATCACCAACTTATATTATTTACTTGTCATTCTGGGAATAGATGTTCTCATAAAGAATTCTATCATCTTTACTTGAATATCTTTTGATAGAGCAATTTTTTTCTCGTTCATATAATATTCCTCCTTTTTAATATATGCTATTTAGTTTATTGATAACACTTAATGCTAACTACTGATTACCACAGGTCAAGTATTAATACAACCCACATAATCATCCGCTTTAGTTGTTATCAGGTATTTCGAAATAAGAATATTCTGGTAAAAATACTAAAGATGTTCTTTCGCCAGCGTACTGACTATATCTTGTTTTTAACACATTGATGTTAATAATTTTAGGTTCTTCACCTGTAAAGCTTACTTTGGATTTACCTTGAGTAAGTAGGGCAAGAAA
>CALVKW010000051.1 GCA_944333345.1 uncultured Bacilli bacterium
TCTCCTATTAATCCACTTTCATGTGCTCCTATTGGATTAAAGTATCTAAGAATTGCAATATCCCAAGTATTATCTGATTTATATAAATCTTTTAATATTTGTTCTACAAATAATTTTGATGTTCCATACGGGTTGGTCGTTCCACCAGTTTTATCTGTTTCTTTAATTGGGACATGCTCTGGATCTCCATATACTGTAGCACTCGATGAAAATACCAATTTTTTTACATTATGTTTCTTCATTGTTTTTAATAGTACTAACACCGTTGAAATATTATTTGTATAATATTCTACTGGTTTTTGTACAGATTCTCCTACAGCTTTATAAGCTGCAAAATCAATTACGGCCTCTATTTTTTCTTTCGCAAAAATTTCATTTAGTAAATTTTCATCAATCATATCTCCTAGATAAAGTTTGACTTCTTTTCCTGTAATTTGTTTTATTTTATCTTTTACTTCTTCTTTTGAATTTGATAAATTATCTAATACAACTACTTCATTATTTTCTTCTAATAATTCTACACAAGTATGACTTCCGATGTAGCCTAATCCTCCTGTTACTAATACTTTCATTTTATTTTCCTCCCATCATTTTTTCTTTATATTCTTGCATCACAGCTAACATTTCTTCCCCTATTATCTTTTCTATGGAATTATTTTCTATGCTTTCTTTTAGAAATTGCTCCATATCTTTCATTGGAATATAGAACAAATGAAAATCCGTTTTTCTTTCTAAATCTGACAGATTCATCTCTTCTATTTTAGGTCCTGCATTACTATGTACAATATAATAATACATCTTATTACATCTGCTTCTTCCTATTTTTAAATAGTCATCATAATACTCTTCTATTACCATGAAAGGGCCACTATCAATGGTTACGGTAATTCCTGTTTCTTCTTTGATTTCTCTTTTTAAGGTTTCTTCTAAAGACTCATGTTCTCTCCAATGACCTCCGGGGAATTGATAAGTGTAATTATTGTGTACCACTAATAGCTCTTCTTTTTCGTTTATCAATAAAGCTTTTACTCTAATTACTGTATCGTCTATTTTAGTAATATCTAAATTTTCTTCATTTATAATAACTCTTTTCACGATATCTTCCTTTCTAATTATATACGAATCTTTCCCAGTATTCCGTGATACTTGGTGTAACTGTTTGGAAAACGGCATCTATTTGTTCACATATATATTTTGCTTTTTTCCAAATAGTAGTTCCTGTTTGTAGGCATCCCGCTTCTGCATCATCCATCATATATTCAAATGTTGAAGCTCTATCCTCATATTCATCTGTTTGGGCATAATTGTTGACAAAGGAGGCGTTAATATTTCCTGTGGAAGTAAACGATAAAGATGTGTTGGAATTGCCATAGACGAACCCATTAGGGTTTAAAGTATTCCATGTTGTATAATTTGCTCCCCTATTATACATGTATTTTTCAATATAATGGTATATTTCATGATGAAGGCTTTCTGTAAAACTATAATCGGTTGCTAGTGAAATTAATACCTTTTTTGTTGTGGAATCTGTAATACCTGTTACGTTTGCTTGGGAATATTGTTTTATTAAATAAATGGTTAAGTCATATTCTCCTTGTTTCATTTCGTAAAAAAATCCAGTAGGATATAATGCTAAATTATTATTCAATTCGTTTAACACCTGATTAATACGGGATTGGTCTGATAGCATTATGGTTGTTAAACCTGCAATGGTATAACCGTTGGTTTCTGAGCCATAGCGCACGGTAATTCCATAGGTATTTTGAATATTATTTCTTAAATTATTATTAGTTTCTTCGATGGTTGGTGTACGTGGTGGAGATTGGGATGGTTGTGTAGTTTGAGGTGTTTGCGGAGTAGTTGTTGTTGTATTATTGCTACTACCGTTATTATTGGTGTTATTGTTTTCTTCACTTGATGGTGGAGTTTGTTCTTCTGTTGGTGTTTCTGATGTAATTGGTGTATCTGTTGTTGTGATATTAATGTCGCTGTTACCACTTTGTCCAATCACATGTGTATTGGTTACCGGATTTATTAAGCTTTTATCTTCTAAACTAAAAGAAATTCCTATTAACATTAATATGATGGAGAAGGATAGTAAGACTTTAGCAAATTTTATTTGTTTTTCTTTTGTCATAAAATCTTCCTCCTACTCTTATTTCATTGTAACAAATTTATCAATAAAAAAAAAGACTATATCCGTCTTTATTATATAATTTTTTATAATAATATTTTGAATATAAATTCTTTTCTTTGCTATAAATTACCATAAGGTTGCTAACTCTTTATCCATTAATTTAAAAGTATATTTTTTACAGTTTCATAAGAATCTGGTAATAAGTCTGATAAAATTCCAGATGCTGAAACTCTAAATACAGTTCCATCTTCATACTCTATTGCCAGTGTCATAAATTGAGCATCCATAATTTCTTCGTTGGATGAACTACTCTCCCAAGAAAAGACATCTTGCTCGTCTAATTTCTTTATTAAGTCCTTTCCATCAGAATAGCTTTCTGGTTCCACTTGCGTTAAATCTGAAAAAATATATAGGTGAGAGGCTCGGTATCTTTTTTGTTCTTTTAAATCATAATATACACATTCGTTATCTGTTCCAATATTTTCTAAAAACGCAATCGCCACTACATCTTTTGTAAAATTCGATTTTCGTTTTTTTATTTTTGAATCTAGTAAGTCACTCACATCTTGAACTTTACTATTTGGATATTCTTCTAGTAATCTTTCAATATTGAGTGTTTCCACATTTTCTTTGGTTATTCCAAAATCTTCTATAAAGCTATTTAAATCTATATTTTCATATTGCTCTTTCGAGATTCCTGTTAATTCAATTAACTCTTCTGCCGTTAACAACTCCTCTTTATTATCCTTTTTGTCCTTATTTTTCGTATTCGCACAACCTGTTACTACTAATATCATCACCAATATCAAAATAATAATTTTTTTCATACTTTTACTTCCACTCATTCCTATTTTTCGACTTTTTATTACCGCAATATTCTCTACTCTTTATAAACCACTTTATCTTGAATATGCAATTTGGATGGTTCTATATCTTTTAAATATATTGCCACCTTACAATCTTTTGCTATATTTACTTTTCTACCTTTAATTTCCATAGAATGTATCCTACTTTTTATCGTTCCGTAAGTCGATGTTATTACTTCAATTTTATCATGCGTCATAAACCCACCTTGTACAACTCCTGCCACGACACATCCTCCAGTTTGCATTGGAAAGATGGCTTCGATTACCATAATTGCATTTCTATCATATTTTTTGGAAAAAGAAGCGAATGCTGCCCAAAAAAACAAAATCGCAAGCGCTGCAGCTCCTATTGTTAGGCGATAATATCTAACCTGTTGTTCCGCTTCATATTTAAAGAGAAAAATACAAGCAATGGCACAAATAATTCCAATAATAATATAGCCTATAAACGACTTGACTCTTTTCATTTTTCCTCCTATTACTTTTTGTTTTATTGTATCTTTTTTTATTTCTTTTTGTCAACACCGAACCATTTTTTTATTTTTAATAGAAAGTTGTCAATAAATAACTTATTGACTACTTATAAAAATTTCTTATTTATATATATCCTTTTGAATTTTCAATTTGTAAAAGTTGGTAATAACATTCCCAACAAGATTACCCCTACCACTAAAATACTTATAATGAATGCAAATATATTTCCTATCCCTCTTTCGTCCATCTGTTGTTGATTATTAATCCTTTGTCTATTTTTCTTTTCTTGATCAACCATTTCCGATAATTTTGTTACTTGTTGTTCCTCTAATTCTATAATATTAATCATATCATTATTTTCACTGATTACTTTTAAATTACTTTTGTCCTCTCGACTTGGAGAAATAGTATTGATAATAATTTCATTTTGATTTGCAAATTCTTTTAGAAATGGTTCTATTATTTTTTCCCTTACTGCGTCTTTATCCGAAAATTTTTTATTTTCTAATTCCTGATGAGAACCATCCAGTTCATATTTTACTACTTTACAACAACAATATTTTTCTTCAAATTTAAATTCATATACAAAGGAATTTTCTTTCGTAGTGTCTTTTAGAAAATCAGATAAGTCTTCTTGATACTCTTGATGGGGCTCTTCTCTTTTTATTTCTAACATTTCTACTTCTTCCATTTATGTCACTCCTTGGTTTCTGTTTGCTTGCTTAAAGCCCTTATTTGATTATATAATTCTTGTGCTTTCTCTCTCTCTCCTTCATTGTAATAGATGTTTGCTTTTACTGTTAAATCTTCTATTTGACGTTCTATTTCTTCTGGTAACTCTTTTTTTTCTATTCCTGTATTTTGTGTTAGTGATATCGGTATTTTTTCTTCCTCACCAGAAAATATTCCTTTTTCTTTTAGTAAATTTTCTTGTGCTATTCTAGACTTTCTTAGATTTTCTAATTGATTTTGTCTAACCATAATCGCTTTTGATACTGCTTTCGTTGTTTTTTGAAATTGTTTTAGCTGAGGTGTACTTGCGGTTGCCACTACTTTTGGAAAATCTAGACTGGATGTTGTTTCTTCTGGCACTTGATTAAGTGGCGTCTTGGTTTCTAATGTTGGTTGAATATTTATTTTTGGCTTTTCTATCACTTCTTGGGCTTTTGTTTCTACTATTTTAGGGGTTATGACTGAATCTAGGGGAGTGCTTACTGAAACTCGTGGTGTTTCCGTACTTTCTTTTGGAATCTTCTGTATCTTTGGTTCTTGTTCTTCTTTCGGAACTATTTTTATGGTATCCGAAGTAACGATTGGTTTTTCTACCAGCTCCTTTTGAACCTCTGGTACTATTTCTTCTTGTTTTTCTATTGGTTCTTGCTTTGGTACCTCTTCTTTTACTGGTGGCGTTACTTCTTTTGTTGAATCCTTATATTGGTCTTCTTGCTCTTGATCACATTGATCTAATTTTTCCAGCTCTTCTTCTAGAGATTCTGTTAATTCTATTAATTTATCATTAATAGTTGTTAATTTATTTTTTAATTCTTCATGATTTGAATTTTCTGCTTTTTTCTTTGCAATTTCTATTACAATATCGTAGGCAATGGCTTTTATTTGCATTGATGCTACTCGATATTTTGGGTTTTCGAATTCATAAATATCATCCATTTGCTCACCACTCCTAACTTACTCGTGGTTGTGCATTGGCAATTTTCTTTAATAAATGTTGAACGTCTACCCATTCTACATCGTCTGTAATTTCTTCCAGTCTAAACTTTGGTCCATCTTTTATTATTTTAGCGATATAGATTACTTGGTTCCCTGTTTGTTCTTGGATTTCTCCCTTGGTATATACAATATATTGTCTTTTATCATCCTCGGAGTTTAAATATGTCACTGCTTCTACTTCTGATGATAAGCCATCAATATCTATTAATTCTACCATTTCTTTTGTATCCATAGCACAACCTCTCTATTCTATGTTTATTATACACAATTTTTTTAGGTAAGTAAATAATCAGATTTTATTTTTATATAAATATTATCAGTATCATTGTCGTAATCCATACACTAATTTGAATTAATTCATGGCCTTGTTGGGATATTTTTTTCCATGGAATATGGTATATTAATAATATTAAAATATAAGGTATTAAATAAGATATTAAGAAATATATATTAGATAATACTTTTACTATTAATGACAAAGATCTAGTGTTTATTACTTCATTTAAAATATTCCAATATTCTGTTGGAGTAAGCCATCCTATCATTATTGCTAATAATATCGTTGTTGTTTTTATTATGGAATTTGGTATGCTTATTTTTTTTAGTTTACTAAGCGCTAATAATAGAGATATTAATAATATTAGTATTTTAAATATCCAACTTATTATATTTATTTTTACTATTGCGGATAACAAGCTACTTATTGCAATTAACACTAGTCCTAGTAATAGGAATCTTATTTTGTCCTTTTTTTCTTGTTGGAGGCTTACTACACTGGCAAAGGCAGTAATTAACCATAATACTGGTAACGAGATGCTCGCTAAAAGACCAAGTATTGGGATGGCGGTTGTTAATTCAAAGTTTTTGAAGTCTATTTTCTTTACAATTGGCAAATTAATGGTTGTCTTTTCACTTAGTTGTTGTTCTTGTTTTTCAAATTCTTCGTCTGGTATATCTTCTAATTTCTGATATGTTCCATTTTTTATTTCTTGGACAATATCATGATGTTCATTTTCACTATAGTAATTTATGGCTCTTCTTATTTCTTGTTCTGTTTCTGTTGAAAAGCCGGTTATGACTGTCTGTCCAATAATGGTAACTGGCACTCCTCTAAACGTTCTTTCTGTTGAGGATGCGATTTGTTGTAAAAAGGCATTGTTTTCTGAATGATACCATACTTCATATTTTGTTACTGATAGATTTTTATATTCCTTTTCCAGGTCTGTTAACAATTCTTCTTCTGCTGCACAGTGTGGACAACCGTCTCCCCAGAATAAATACAGATTTACTTTTTCTTTGGCATTTACATTTGGTATTATTAAAAATGTAATTAAAATTGTAAAAAGTACTAATTTAATTCTTTTTAGCATATAACTTGCTCAACTCATTTCTTATACTGATTAAACTGTTAATAAACGTATCTAGCTCTTCTTTGGTCGTTTTATATGATAGGCTGATTCTTAGACTGTGACTTGCTTGTTCTTTATTTTTTGTTAGAGCAAATACTGATTCTGACTCTTCTGATGTAGAACAAGCTGTTTTCGTGGAAATATAAATATCTTTTTCTTCTAGTGCATGAAGCATAGTTTCTGGTTTTATGGTTTCTATGCTAATATTTAGAATATTAGGAATTGCGTCTTGTGGACTGTTAATCGTAATATTTTCTTTTGTTAGTTCTTCTCGTAAATAAGCATTTAATTCTTTTACTTTGTTTTGTTTTTCGTCTAAGTTTTCATATGATAATCTTAGAGCTTTGGCCATAGATACAATTAGTGCCGTCGGCGGTGTTCCGCTTCTATCTTTTGTTGTTGATTTTCCACCATGAATTAGTGGTTCTATTACTATATTTTCTTTTTTTATTAAAGCACCTATTCCTTTCATACCATAAAATTTTTGGGCTGAGAAGCTTGCCAAGTCTACATTTTCTAGATTTATTTTTTCTTTTCCAATGCTTTGTGTAATATCAGAATGAAAAATTATTTTAGGATAATTTTTTAGAAGTTTTCCTATTTTTTCTATTGGCTGTCTTATTCCTATTTCACTATTAATACTAGCAATACTTACAAATATGGTATCTTCTCTTATTTTTTTCTTTAAATCTTCTAAATCTATTTTTCCTGTTGACGTTAAGTTCACATAGTCTACTTCAAATCCTAATGTTTTTAAATAATTTAGGGGTTCTGTGATGGATGAATGTTCTAATTGTGTAGTGATAATATGCTTACCTCTATTTTGATATTTTAAACACACCCCTTTGATTGCAGTATTGTTTGCTTCACTTGCCCCGCTAGTGTAGATGATTTCATTTGGGCGTACATTTAAAATACTCGCTATTTGAGTTGTTGCAGCATCAATTAATTTTTTAGCTTCTAGTCCTAATTTATGTAGAGAATTAGGATTTCCTATAATTTCCTTTGTTGTTTCTATATAACTATTTAATACACTTTCATCGGTTGGTGTTGTTGCGCTATAGTCTAAATAAATCATTTACTTCCTTCCTTCTTTCTTTTTTTATTTTATCATGATTTTTTCTTTTCAAAAAGAAAAAATGCTACTTAGGCATTTCTTCGTTATTGTCACCACTAATATTATATAATTGATAATTTAATTTTGCCATCGCTAATTCAATTGTCATTAGTTTTTCACTTTTATCTAATTTTTCATTTTCTAGCAAACTATTTACGATATCTTCTGCCCCTTGCAAGATAGCTTCTTTATTTTCTAACACTTCAATTTTTTCTAACATATAATTCATATCGTAACCCTCCTATTTTTCTTCTGTATATTTTTTTATAATTTCATATAGGTGTTGCATTTTTGCATCTAATATTTTTATTTCATCAGAACAAGATAGTAGTTCTCTTTGTAAATATACTGGTATTTCTTTCGGCAATTTATATTGTAATTTATGATCTAGGGATGCCCAAAAGTCCATTGCTACTGTTCTAATCTGTATTTCGGCTTCTACATATTCTAGTCTTTCTTCTAAATGAATTGGAACTAAAACATTTAAATGATAACTGACATATCCTGTATCTTTCGGGTTAGCAATATAATCACTTTCATTTTTTATTTTAAAATTTTTGGATGATTTTATAATATTTACAATGTCATAGACATCTGATAAAAAAGAACATACAATTCTAAAGCCGATGATGTCATGAATATGTTTCTCAACATTTTCTACTGTGGGTTCATATCCTTTGTCTGCTAATTTTTTTAAAATACTGCTTTCTGATTTTAACCTAGATTTAATATGCTCTACAGGAGTTGTTTTGATTTTATATTCATATTCTTTTAATAATACTTCTAATTCCGCTTCTAGCATTATTTTAGCAAATTTATATTTTAATAGAATCTCTTTCCATTCTTGAGAATTAATTTTGTTCATTTACATCCTCCCTTTGGATGAAAAAAGGACTTCTTACCTTTACATAAGCCAGCCCTTCATTGGCATTATTCATTATATCATATTTAATTTTTTTTGCCTACTATTTTCTTGTGTTTTGATAATAGTCTCTTTCTGCAATACTCCTACCTACTTCATCTAGCTCTTCGGCTTCTGCTTCTTCTAAATATGGTATTCGATAATTAATGTCTTGAAGTAGTTCTTTCGCTGTATGATGTTTGTTATAAATGATGTCATATTTATCTAATACTTCTATTTCATGGGTTGTTAAAAACAAGTTGTATTTGGTTTTATGCAATTTATCCTTTTCAAAATCCAGAGTTCCCATCAGGTCTTTTATATTATATTCTTTCATATTTATTTACAAGAATATCCATTGTTTTTCATATGAGTTAAAAACTCCCCTTCTGTATAGGAATCTCCGATAGATAATGTTACAACATTCTGAGCTTTGGTATTGGAATTAATTTTTATTTGCAAGTCATCTTCGTTTGTAAATTCTATGTTATTTAATATAATTGTTTCATCATCATCCACAACAACGCGAGAGATTATTCGATCAGAATCTTGCGTGATTTTTACTGTTTTTTGTGGTAGATATTCATAGGAATTTTCAATGATAAATCTCATAGAGTTTAAATAATTATTTTCTTCATTTATGTATTGTTCTGGTAAAATGATTGTTTTTGTTAAATCCATTTTCTCGATACTATTACTATCCAAATTTACTTGAATATTTTCTAGCACTTGAATTCCTAATTCATTTGTTGTCTCTTTACTACATTCTACATATGGTTGTTTAATGTTTGCGAACAAATAAATAATAATCACAATCAATGAAATCGTTATAATTATTGGAAAAACTCTACTTTTTTTGACCACCATTTTATCACCTCTTTATAGTTTTATCTTATACTATATCTATTCTTTCGTCAAGTATTCTAGCACTTCTAAGTTTGTATTTATAAATGAAAAAAAGCTCCTTTTTGAGCTTTTTATTATTTAATTTCAATTACTTTTTTAGAGTCAACCTCTTCTTTTTTAGGAACTTCAATTTTTAACATTCCGTTTTCAAATGAAGCATCTATTTTTTCTTCGTCTAAATCACCTAAATAGAAACTTCTTTGATATTTACCATAAGTTCTTTCACGACGGATATATTTTTTCTCTTTGTCATCTTCATTTACTTCCTCTTTCTTTTCAGCAGTGATTGTTAAATATCCATCTTTTGTTTCTACAGAAATTTCATTCTTTTTAAATCCTGGGATATCCATTTCTATATGATAAATACCTCCCTTTTCATAAATATCACATTTCATATGTTGTTCCTTTCTTGCTGATATAAAATCATCAAAAATATCATCTAAATAAAATTTTCTTGGCATTAAATCCATAATTTATCATCTTCCTTTCATTTACAATTATGTTATACCACTTTTATTAGCACTTGTCAAGCGCGAGTGCTAAAATATTTAATTTTTTATGAGATTTTTTTTAAAATAAAGTTGTGTTAAACTTTATGACTGACAAAATTGAAAATTGTGATATAATGATTATGCCAAACAAAATGTAGAAAGGAGTATCCTTAATCAGCTAGTCTATCTACATTTTTGTTTGGCGAT
>CALVKW010000052.1 GCA_944333345.1 uncultured Bacilli bacterium
TCAGAAATACTAACATCATCAGAAAAATAAACATCCTCTAACTGAACAGCAGCAATATTATTTTTATCCAATTGCTTGGCAAACTCACCAAAAACAACATAATCACGACCACTAAAATTATTCATTTCTACATTACTTACTAATCCATTCATGCAAAAATGAGTAGTTGGCCTTAAGTTTCTATGTTTTAATTCAACAAGCTCATTAAATTGCTTACGCTTATTATAATCGAAAGAAAACTCTTTTCTAATACGATTTTCTATCGCACTTCCTAATATATTAGAATCACCACTGGTTACAACCTTCCCACTATGATAAGGGGTTTGTACAATCCCATGAAAAGGAAATCCAGAAGTAGTTCTAACAATAACACAGTCATTAGCGGAATAGCCATCTTCTTTAATGGTATTATCATCTACTTCAACTGAAATATTTTTATATTCTTCACTAGTAATATCAACTACACCACTCATACATTTAACTCCAATCTCTGTTTTTTACTTATATTATAACATTAAAACCCATTCGAATTAAAAAAAAGAAGCAAAAACTTCTTAATTCAATTACTCTTTATTACCAAATCTAGAAAAAGGAAATATAGTTAAACTTGTTTTACCTATAATTTGATTTTCTTTTATTGGACCGATAATTCGACTATCTGTGGAATTACTTCGATTGTCCCCCATAACAAAGTATTCATTATCACCTAAAGTAATATTAGAAAAACCTCCTGTCTTTTTATGAGTAAAATCCTCTTCAATATATTGATCATTAATATAAAGCTTATCATCTTCATATCGAATTTCTTCTCCAGGTAATCCAATGACTCTCTTTATTAAATATTCATCCTCATAATGAACTACAACAATATCAAATCTCTTTATATTCTGAAATCGATAGCTGATTTCATCTAAAAGCATAATATCACCATTATGTAAAGTAGGATTCATAGAAACTCCATTAACTCGAATAGGAGAAACAATAAATGCTTTAACCAAAATAACTACTAAAATAATAATGACATAAGGTAAAAATTCTTTTATATAATTTTTCTTTTTATTCTTTTCTTTCTCTTCCATAGGCAATATAACAAAAAATAAGGCCGTGCCTTATTCTTATTGTTCTCCTCTTTCTTTGATACGATATCCACCACGTCTATCTTTAAGGAAATTAAGTTTTGCACGTCTTACTTTACCTTTACGTACAACTGTAATACCAGCAACCTTTGGTGAATGAATTGGGAAAGTTCTTTCAACTCCAATTCCACTACTCATCTTACGAACAGTAAATGTTTCTGAAACACTACCACCACGACGAGCTACAACTACTCCTTCGAATGCTTGAATACGTTCTCTTTTTCCTTCGATAATCTTAACATCTACTCTTACCGTATCACCAACACGAAATTCTGGAACGTTTGGATTTAACTGTTTTTTGTTAATTTCGTCAATAACGTTCATATAAGTTCTCCTCTCTAAATATATATTTTCACAAATGATCATATTCAAGTTAAACAGCGGATCATCGCTTAGACGTCTATAAGTATAGCACATCAAACAATAAAAAGCAAACTATTTTTTACTTTTTATAACTATTTAATAAACATCGCATCACCGAAAGAAAAGAAACGATATTTCTCCTCCACTGCTATTTTATAAGCATGTAAAATATTTTCTCTTCCAGCAAGTGCGGAAACAAGCATAACTAAAGTAGACTTTGGTAAATGAAAATTAGTAATTAAACAATCGATAGCTTTAAATTGATATCCAGGATAGATAAAAATATCTGTCCAACCACTACATTCACGAAACTCACCATAAAGCGTCATAATTGTTTCTAAGGTTCTAGTACTAGTCGTACCGACACTTATAATTTTCTTGCCATTCTTCTTCGTTTCTATTAACAAATCGGCAACCTCTTTTGACATTTGATAATATTCACTATGCATTTCATGATCTTCAACGTTAGAAACACTAACAGGACGAAATGTTCCAAGACCAACATGCAAAGTAATATACGCAATATTTACACCCTTATCTTCAATCTTTTTTAATAATTCTTTCGTAAAATGAAGTCCTGCCGTAGGTGCTGCAGCACTACCAATTTCTCTGGCATAAACAGTTTGATAACGAGATTGATCTTTTAACTGTTCATGAATATAAGGAGGAAGAGGCATAGTTCCTAATTCTTCCAATACTTCTAAAAAGATTCCTTGATAAAAAAACGTAAAATGACGAATTCCTTCTTCTCCTACAAAAACACAAGTAGCTTTTAATTTACCATTACCAAAAGAAACAACAGTTCCTTCCTTAATACGACGAGCTGGTTTTACTAAACATTCCCAAGTATCTCCTTCGGTATTCTTCAAAAGTAATACTTCAATAGCTGCACACGTATCTTCTTTTTCTCCATAAAGTCTAGCCGGAAGAACTTTAGTATCATTCAAAACTAAAGTATCTCCAGCTTCCAAATAAGAAATAATATCTTTAAAATGTTTATGTTCTATATCACCTGTTTTTTTATCAAGAACCATAAGTCTAGACTCATCACGTTTTTTTAATGGTGTCTGAGCAATTAACCCTTCAGGCAAATCATAATTAAAATCTTCGACCGTCACTAAAACCACTCTCCTCTATTTTTTGCCTACTTAATCGAAAAGCCTCTTGAACAAGATTAGACAAAGGAAAAACTGTAAGCTCCTTCTCTACTTCATTCTTATTTTTTCCAGAAAGAAAAGAAAAATAAGAATAAGACATAAGTGCATCACGAAATAAAAAATCCTTCGTTTTATGATCAATAATAGTAAGTATATCTTTAGAAAACACATCTAAATTAGTAGCATAATCTTGATTAGAATCAAGGGATGAAAATTTAGCTAAAACCGATAATTCTCCATCTGTTAAAAGCTGAATTCTGTCATAATACTCTCGATAATAAGTAGCTCCTGATAAAATAGTAACAACTTTTTGTCCAATAAAATTATAATAACCATAAGAAGAAAAAGTATCATCAACATAATGTACAAATTGTAAAAAACGACTAACTTGTTCCCCAGATAAATGTAGTAAAGATTCATAATTATATTTAGAAACTTCGGAATCTACGCCTACCATTTTATCAGGATATTGTTGTATAACATTAGCAACATCTTCTATACTTTGTACTTTATCAAAGGATAACTTTTTCATACTACATCACCAAACCTACTGCTTTTCTATACCTAAAACTTGATATGCCTTATCGGTAGCTATTCTACCACGACTTGTTCTTTTCAACAAGCCTGTTTGTAATAAATATGGTTCATATACATCTTCAATCGTTGTAACTTCTTCGCCAATAGAACTACTAAGTGCTTCTACCCCAACAGGGCCACCATTAAATTTCTCTATAATAGCAAGTAAAAGTTCATGGTCTGTATTATCAAGACCCAATTTATCTACTTTTAATCTATCTAAAGCTTCTTCTGTAATAGCCAAATCAACTTTTCCATTACCTTTTACTAATGCAAAGTCTCTTACACGTTTAAATAATCGGTTAGCAATTCTTGGAGTACCTCGACTTCTTTTCGCAAGTTCACATGCTGCTTCATCTGCTATTTCTACATCTAAAACACGTGCCGTTCTCTTAATAATATCTGTTAATTCTTCTACAGTATAAAATTGCAATTTAGAAGTAATTCCAAATCGATCTCTAAGTGGAGCAGATAAATCACCGGCACGAGTCGTTGCACCTACCAAAGTAAATGGTGGTAAATCAATTTTAATATTACGACTATTGCCTTCACTCCCAACAATAATATCTAAAGAAAAATCTTCCATTGCAGGATATAAAATCTCTTCAATATATCTTGGCATACGATGAATCTCATCAATAAATAAAACATCTCCAGGCTCTAAAGACGAAAGAATTGCTGCTAAATCGCCACTTTTTTCAATACTAGGACCACTAGCAGTTTTTATATTAGTACCAAGCTCATGAGCAATAATAAAAGCTAATGTTGTCTTACCAAGTCCTGGAGGACCATATAATAAAACATGATCTAACGGCTCATTTCTCATTTTAGCAGCTTCAACAAAAATACGAATATTCTCTTTTACATCTTCCTGTCCAATATATTCATCAATACTCTCAGGACGTATCGTATTATCCATTAACTGATCATCTTCTAAATGATAATTTGTAATAACACTTTCATCTTGCATGATTTCTACCACCCTTTACCCAATTATTTCTATAAACCTGTTTCATTGTTTTCCTAAAATCATTACGATTAATATCTACTGGACTCATAAGACCATAACAATGGAAAAAACCATCCATGATTGTAGAAAAAGAAACAGAATTAATATTATAATCAATAATATCTGTATAAATAGTCGCAAAATAACTTTGCATATCTTCGGAATATAAATAAGCAATTCCTTTTTGTTGATATAATTGATAAAACTGATGTAGTAACCCATTCAATTGCTGATAAGTAAAATCTATAACTACTCCTTCTTCTTCCAACTCACTAGTCATTTCCAACACACAATCACAGACTCTACTACAACAAACATCCTCAAAAGAAATAATCTTATTCATTATTTTAATAATAACCTTAAAGCTTCCTTAATTTGTTCCTCAATAGTTTTACTACTATCTACTTGACTAGCTACTTTCTTAATTTCTTTTTCCTTATAACCTAACGCAAGAAGAGCTTCTTGTAATTCCTGCTCTGTCTCTACAACATCATCAGAAATACCAGTACCAATAAATTCTAACTTACCTTTTAAATCCAATACAATTTGTCTAGCTAATTTTTCTCCAATCTTAGGAAATTTCTTTAAATATAAAATATTTTCTCGCTCAATCGCATCCATAATACCTTGTATAGAACCAACGGCAAGAATAGGAAGAGCCATACGACACCCTAATCCCTTAACACTAATAAGTTTTAAAAACAATTCTTTCTCTTCTCTAGTCTTAAATCCAAATAAAGCATTTTCATCTTCTTTCACTTGTTGATAAACAAAAACTTTATATTCGCCACCAACTTCAAAAGCATAAGGATTAGGAACATAAATCAAATATCCTACTCCACCATTATCTACAACAATAGAATTATATTTTAATTCTGCAATTTTACCGTTAATATAATCATACATAATCTTCAACTCCACAAACATTATATAACAAATGAAAAAAAGTAGCAATCTTGAGAATCGAAATTAAATAAACTTTTATAAAACAGTAACTACCTCTTACCACTTGTTCCAATTATATTATATAATACATTTGTTCGTATATCAAGAATAAATTAAAAAACAGTAACCATGAAACGTTACTGTAACCTATTTCTTTATTTTTCTCTTTATATAATGAATTGCTTGAACAAATCTTTCTCTTACACTAGGAAACATCCAAGAGAAAATAACAGCGAATAACCAAAGAGACTGAATATAATTTCCAAACAAGAAAGACCTAACAGCATAACTAATAAGAGCAATAAAAACTACTAATAAAATAATAACAATACATAAATTCTTTATATTGTTTTTATCATTATTAGGAAAACTCCCCTTTCCTCTTCTTTGGATTAAGAGGTCAGCTTTTTCTTTAAAACTTGCATATCTTTCTAAAACCTCATCAAAAGAAAGTTCACCATCTCGCGTATAAAGATCTCCTCTCATTTCTAAATTTCCATTTTCAAATAAACAAACATCAATATTTGCGAAATCTTCAATTGGTAAATCAATATCAAATTCTTTTCCTAGCATACGAAGTAATTTATTCCTACAGGCATTAGAAATAAAAGAAGCCTCATTAATATAGACTTTTAATTCCCTATTTATCTTTTTTAATTCCGCTTCTTTATCCATAACATTCTCCTATTAATCTTCTTTTAAATTATAATAAACATCTTGTACATCATCTAAATCTTCTAACGTATCAACTAACTTATGCACTTTTTCTTGTCCCTCTTCATCTAAAGTAACTTCCATATTAGGAACATAAGTAAGTTCACATTGTAAAAATTCTTTAACATCTGCATCTTCTAACGATTTTTTTACATTAGTAAAATTCTCTGTATCGGTAGTGATTAAATAATTATCTTCCACTTTTTCAAAATCAATTGCTCCTGCATCTAAAGCTACCATCATCATAGTATCTTCATCATAATCAGCAGGAATAACAATAGATCCACGACGAGAAAACATATAACTAACAGAACCATCGGTTCCCAAATTTCCACCAGCTTTTGTAAAAGCACTACGTACTTGAGAAGCTGTTCTATTACGATTATCAGTCAAACAATCTACCATAAAAGCAACGCCACCGTGACCATAACCTTCATATCTAACACTTTCATAATTAGCAGCATCATTAGATCCAGTTGCTTTCTCAATTGCTTTATTAATATTATCCTTTGGCATATTTTGTGCCTTTGCTTTATCTACGGCTAAACGTAAAGCTGCATTTTGATCAGGATCAGGACTACCACCCTTGGCTGCCACCATAATTTCTTTTGCTAATTTTTGAAATACTTTTCCACGAGCAGCATCAATTAATCCTTTTTTACGATGAATTGTTGCCCACTTAGAATGTCCACTCATACTATTCCTCCTTTTTCCTTATATATAATATCATATTTATAATACTTTGTAAATGTAAGAAATCATGATAAAATATATGTGAAAGAAGGAAAATCTATGTACTTACAAGTAAAAAAGAAAAAAATTAAAATAATAGAACCAATTGGCTTTTGGGAACGTTTTAAAGGACTAAAATTTGTCTTACAACCAATCGATTACGGTATGAAATTTTCTCATAAAAAATTTGTAACTACAAACTTCTTATGTCAAAAAATAGATATCGTTTTAACTGACAAAGAAGACAATATTTTATATATGTATGAAAATATGAAAACAGAAAAATATATCTTTCCTAAAAGAAAAGTATATAATGTATACTTCTTACCCTTAAATACCGTAAAAGATTTACAACTAAATACCAAACTAAATATTGTAATTCCCAAGAAAAAAGAAAAAAAGAAACCAGAATAGGTTTCCTTTTTTAGTCCCCAAGTAATTGAATCGATTTCATATCTATTAATACCCATCCATATTTTCCACTAGGTATTACCGTATGACAATAAGCGCAAATTCCATTACTATCTATATCTAGGACAGCACCACAATTTGGACAATTAGTACCAGTATCATCTAATAAGCATCCCTTAGTCTTTAATCCTTTATTTCTAGAAAAAGTCAAAATATAGGAACAACTATCGTTTTTAGTAGACAACTTATTTCTTTTTAAAGAAGCTGTTAAAGCAACAACTATAATTTCTTTATCCCCTTCTACTTTAAAATCTTTAAGTAATACTCCCTTAATATAATAATGAGATATAACCTCTTCTCTAGACGCTTTATCTTTAAACAAAGCAATATGTCTTTGATATAAATAATCACTTTCAAATCGACGTAATCGAATAGGCTTTCTTTGATTATAAGCATCTAAAATTGTAGAATATAAATGCTTTACCCATGCATAAAAATCTTCTTTAGAAAAATTAGCATCGACTTTAATAATTTTATTTAATACTTCCTCTTCAGACAAAGGATAATATTCAGAAACCATAATCTTACCATCGCCATCTTTATCCATAGCTTTCTTTGTCTTCTCATCTAAAATACCAGCAACAGTAGTTTTTTGAACATTTCTTGCTTCACGCTCAGTAGCATATAAGGAATTTGCTTTTTTTATGGAAGAACCTATAGTTTTAATTCCCAAAATACCAATAGGAATAAGTCCTAAAAAGTATATAGCATCAAAAGGATCCAAAAAATAACTACAGATTGCAAAATAAGGATTACTAGATAATCGCAAAGCTTCAAAAGAAATAAAACAAACACGTACTAAACATGCTAATGACAAGATTAATACAAAAGATAACATCCATAATTTCAAAATACTTGTTTTCATAACTACTCTCCATTTTCCCCAATAACTTTAATATCTTTAATACTAAGAAGTACCCAACCATATTTACCAGTAGTAACTACACTGCCACAGTAACTACAAGTACCATCTTCTAATAACGGAACACTTGCTCCACAATTAGGACAAGTTGTATTGATAAGATTACTATATTTTGTAGTCTTAACTCCAACATTTCTAACAAAAGTTAAAATATATTGTCTTCTCACTCTATAATAAGGATGCCCAGAAATGGTATGAGAAGAAGAATCAAACAAGGCATCCACCAAATTAGCAGCCAAAGCTACCACCAATAGCTGTTTATCTCCCTCAATATGATAATCTTTTAATAAGGTTCCCTTAATAACAATCCTATCAATCTTTCTAGTTTCTTTTTTATCAATATATTGTTGTATTTTTTGTTTATGTTGAATATATAAGGAATCTTCTTCAAAAGAACGAAGCAAAGAGACATCTTTAGTAGAAAACGCTCGCATAACAGACTGAAACACCATACGAGTCCAAGTATAAAAACGACTCTTAGAAAAATGTTTATCTTCTTTTAAGATTTTTTCAAGAACTTCAACTTCTGTTAAAGGATAATATTCGTGAATAGCAATTTTTCCATCACCGTCTTGATCTAAAAAATCAAATTCACATCCTTCAAGCATTCCATCAACCTTTTCTCTAGATGAAATTAAATCAGCATCGGTAGGATAATCCAATAAATTATCTTGTCTATGTTCCTGATCTATCTTTTCAAATTCTTCCATCATCGCCTCACCATAAGAAATTCCCCGCTTCTCATATTGATGCACTTTCCAAAAACAAAAAGCAACAAATCCAATTCCCAATAGCAACACAATAAAATACTGAATAAATTCAAGAATATTCGAAGCCCTCTCCAACACAACTAAAAAAAACAAGTATTCCGAACATTCCCAAAACACAAATAATTAAAAACACCCAAAATAAAATAGTATGATGAACAGTCTCTTTATTACCGTACATATTTCTTCGACTCATTTTCTCTCACCTACTATAAAAATTATAAGACAAAAAAAGACAAAAGTATACCTTTTGCCTAAAAAATCCAATTACTTGTCACGAACTTCTGCCGAATGAACAGATACTACTTTATCAATAATCTGATTAAACACCTGCATTACTTCATCATCAGTAAGAGTACGATCATTTTCCATAAATAATAAGTTATAAGCAATAGACTTCATACCATTTTTTACATGTTCACCTTCATAAACATCAAAAACAGAAATAGAATGTAAAAGTCTGCCACCAGCTTTTTTTATTGTTACTTCGATAGAACTAGAAGAAACTTCTTTTGGAACAACAAAGGCAACATCTTTCGTAATCGTTGGATATTTACTAGCTTCCTTAAATTTAAGAGGTTTTACTTTCTGCATTAATGCCTGTAAAGAAATCTCACAAACATAAATTTCATCAGAAGAAACACTAGGATGAACTTGTCCCAAAATACCAACTGGTTTTCTATCAAGTAAAATTTGACAAGACTTTCCAGGATGCATATCAGGTAAACTTACGCTTTCAAAGCTATAACGATTTTGAAATCCAAAATAAGAAAGTATATCCTCAACAAATCCCTTCATTAAATAAAAGTCTACCTTCATACTACCTTTCCAAGGATTGATAACATAATTACCTTTCATCAAAAATGCAATCTTACTTTCTTCCTGATAATTTTTATCATAAGTTTTTGCTACCTCATAAATTTGAATATCTTCTACTTTACGAGCTTTATTATATTGATAAACTTGAAGTAAAGAAGGAATCAAAGTTGTACGAACAACACTTTTATCAATACTCATTGGATTAGGAAGAACTGCTTTTTCTTTTTTCTCATAATCAAAACTAGAGCTCATCTCTGGAGATACTAAAGTATAAGTTTTAACTTCATTAAATCCTAAACTACGAAGTCTTTTCGATACTGCTTTACGATATTTAACATCACCAATATATTCTCCACGTCGGATACCAACACTAGGTAGCGTAGATTTTAACTTCTGATATCCATAAAGTCTACCAATCTCTTCTGCAATATCATTAACGTTAGGATCAATATCAAGTCTTCTCTTAGGAATAACTACTCTAAACTTACCATCTTCTATAGTATATGGAAAATCAAGTCGTTCAAGTTCTACTTTCATATCTTCTTCTGTAATACGAATTCCAAGCATCTTATCTACTTGTTCAGGATAAAACTCTACTACTTTCTCACTTTTATCAACAACA
>CALVKW010000053.1 GCA_944333345.1 uncultured Bacilli bacterium
ATCTATATACTTTCTTTCACTTAAAGTTAACATCTTTTTTTGATAATAAATAACCTGTTTTTCAATTTCTAAATTATCTCTATTCACCTGGAAAGAATCTGGAGTGTCATTCCCGCTTACTAACGCTTCACCAAGACCTAAACAAACTTCAATTAACATAGAATTCAAATTGTCGGTTGTTCTAGTGAAACAAACACCTGATATTCTACTATCAACCATTTTTTGAATGATTACTCGCATTTTCAAATTATTATAATCAATGTTATTTAATTTGCAATATTCTTTAACTCTATCACTCTTAGCAGATAAAACAACACATTGAATTGCTTCAATAAGATCATCTTTAGTTACATTTAATTTCGTTTCAAACATCCCAGCAAAACTATTGTTTACCCCATCTTCTACAGTAGCAGAACTTCTAACAGAAACTAAATCAAAATTCATTTTATTATAATATTCTAAGATTCTATTTTGAACATCACTATCATTTATTTCATTAAAACTATCAAAAGAGACAACAAAAAATTCTGGTACAGAACATATATTATTTAAAAGACTCAATTGATAGCCTTTACCACCTAGATTATCATTTGTGATTTTAGGATTAATTATCATATAACAATTCCTTTCCTATTCATCTTTTTCATCTTTTTCTTCTGTGAAAAGGTTAATAATGTTTAATTAAGGCATCATAATTATATTCCTGTTTTTCTTAATTATATCAGTTATCTTTGTGATTAGGAATAAAAAACAAAAATTACTCTTCATTGTTTTTAACACATATAGTTAACCCTACCAAAAAAATTGACAGAAGTTAGATTTAATGATAAAAGATAATTTAGAATGAATGAAAGTGAGGAGAGTATTTATATGAAAACAAAAGAATTAGATTTCTTATTTAAAATAAATGATTTACAGAAAACAAAAAGATATGGAAATTATCCCGAATTTAGTGAAAGTACCGCAGAACATACATTTAAATTAATTTTAATGGTTGATTACTTTTATAAAGAATTAAATTTAAATTTAGATTATAAAAAATGCATTTGTCTTTCAATCTATCATGACTTTGGTGAAATGGATTTAGAAAAAGATGTTGATATCAAAGAAAACATCGATAAAAAAGTTCATTCACATAAAGATAGTTATGAATTAGAAAAAGTAGAAGAATTATCAGAGAGATATTATAATCCTATTAAATCCTATTATAAAGAATACAAAAATAAAACTACCCAAGAAGCTCTTTTTGTAAATGCTTGCGACAAATTAGAAGGAATGATTCATCCCTTAACTGTAAACGAAAAAATTATGAATCATGAAATTTTCGCAACCTATGCTGACAAAGCAATTAAAAACTTTCCTCAATTAATACCTATTTATAAACAAATAAAAAATATTTTAAAAAAGCATTATGAAAAGTGGGGATTTGAATGGAAAGAAGAATATGATTCAATATTTGAAGATTTAAAATAATGAAAATCAAAAATACTAAAAAACCACATTATACTTTTTATGTGGTTTTTTTAATATAATACAATATACTGATTATATTCTTTAGTATTAAAATCAGAAATATTTGTATATAAATCTTTATTTTTTCGTAGCGTATCTTTAGTAAATAAGTAAACATTTTCTTCCTCTAGCGATGACGGAATAGAAAAATATACATTATCAATTACATCAATAGATTGCCACATTCCATCAGCATTACTTTTTTGAACGTTGTCTATATAATATGGTGTTGGTACTTCGTTGTACATTAAATAAAAAATATAAGGCGCATAGATAAAACTATCGATATATAGCTTATCATACTTCATATTGGATGCTTCTGTGATTGCTTCTTTAAATCCAACTTTCATATATTTATTAAGCGTATCTTGATAATCCGTGTAATAGTAATGTTGAAACAACAGAAAGAAGATTAAGTATATAGTTAAAGGGATAATAGCCCATTTTTTAAATGATATTATTCCATAAGCAATATAAAATGTAAGTGGAATAAAAATAATATTTATTCTATTTATTGATCCATCAACAAAAAACATAAGTAGTAAACTTGTAATAAATAAACAGTTCATAAATGTATATACAGGTGATTTGAAATGTTTACGAATAGATAAAATAAGTCCAATAATAATAAATAAACTGGTTAAACATATATTATAGAATAATCCATAGGGAACAGTATAATTAAGTAAAATTCCATCATTAGTACATAATATAGAAATATTATGAAAAAACCTCTGAAAAATATTAGTAAGTCCAGAACTTAAGGAAGTGATTTCTTTAAACCGTACAGTTTCAAGCTTAGGAATAGTAACAGGTCCTAGCTTAATTGTATCTAAATTAAAATAATTAATAATGACAAATAAAATCATTGGTAAAGAAACAATAGCAACTATGACTAAATGACTTAAAGCCTGTTTAATAGTAATCTTTTTCGCAATAATTAATGATAAATATATAAATAATAATGAAATTGGAACAAAGAAATAAGCTGTTCCATAGGAATATGTGGAAATTCCAAAAAGTATACCAGATAGCCATACAAAAGCTTTCTTTTTATTAATTATGCCAAAATACATTACATAGATTGCCCATAAAATTAAGTCAGGAAATAAGTTGGATTCCAATCCCCAACGAGATTTCATCAAATGCCATGGAAATATTGCAAAAATAAATGTAAAAACAAAAGCCTTTTTTTCATCAAAAGCAGATTTCATAAAATAGTAAAAGATAACTAAAGAAATACATCC
Organism: uncultured Bacilli bacterium; assembly: GCA_944333345.1. Taxonomy (GTDB): domain Bacteria; phylum Bacillota_I; class Bacilli_A; order RF39; family UBA660; genus Faecimonas. The sequence continues at coordinate 2,760 of CALVKW010000053.1, forward strand.
AACTAAAGCCATTGGTAGTCTTATTGCTAGATTAGATAAGCCAAATAATTGAATAAAAGGAATCATTAAATAGCCATATAATGCATTTTGACCGCTTCCCCAAGCGATAAAGTGAACAGGAAAAGATTCACCATTTCTTCCTATACCATAATTAGCAACAGACCATGCATCATATGCAGAAGATGCTTCATCTTGATTCAATCCCACAGGATAAATATCAATGTAGATTAATCTAGCAAAACACCCCACAAAAACAACAACGATAGATAAAAGTGAAAAAATATTTTGTTTTAAAAAACTCTTTTTATTTTCAGACTTTTTCCATTGAATTATTAATTGAATTATAGGCAACAAACAAAAAGCTATAGAAACTAAAATAGTTACTAAAACATTCATAAAAAACCACCTTAAAATCCTGCCCAAATTATAAGCTAAAATAAAAAAGAACGCAAGATTAAAATTAATATTTCTACAAAACTATTCTGTCTACCCATTTGTAATATAAATATTAGAAAGAATCATTTAATTAATTATAAATCTGTGATACAATAAAAAAAAATATTTTTTTTAGTAAAATTAAATTACTAATAAGAAAGGATAGAAAAATGTTAAAAAGTAAAATAGTAACATCACTGGATAAAATATTTTTAAAAGATAATATTGATGAATTAAAAGAAATTAATACAATACGTGCATTAAAAGGAGAAAGAATATCATATCAAATCGTATTAGCAAGCGACAAATATCAAAAGTACGAACTTAAATATAAGATAAATTCAAAATTAGAAAATATAAAAATAAGTAAAGTGGGATTTGTTCCAAGTGAATGCCCAGTTTTTGAAAAAAGACTGGATGAAAATTATATAACAACAAAGCCAGGATTATTCCCAGATGTTTTATACCCTTTAAAAGCAAACGACTTAATAACAATATATGAATATACTAATACAACACTTTGGATTACTATAGATATACCAAATGATATTAATAAGGGAAATTATAATGTAGAAATAGAGTTATATAATAATGAAATTAAAGAAAATCTAGTAATAACTATAAAAGTAGAAGATATTCTATTACCAGCTAATGATTTAATATATACAGATTGGCTTCATACAGATTGTATTTCCTCATATTATAATGTTGAAGTTTTTTCTGATAAATATTGGGATTTAGTAGAAATGTTTATAAAATCTGCCGTAAGAATGGGAGTAAATACAATTTTAACTCCAATTATTACCCCACCACTAGATACAGAAGTAGGTGGGGAAAGACCAACGGTTCAACTAGTCGATATAGAATATAAATCAGGCAATTATTCCTTTAATTTTGATAATTTAGAAAAATGGATTAAAATAGCAACGAGAAATGGAATTAAATATTTTGAAATGGCACATTTATTTACACAGTGGGGGGCAGAGTTCACTCCAAAAATTGTAGTAAAAGAAGATGGAAAATTAATAAAAAAATTTGGATGGCATATAAAGGCGAAAGATCCTAAATATGAAGAATTTTTAAGTCAATTTCTACCTAGCCTAACAAACGAATTAGAAAGGTTAGATTTAAAACAAAATGTATTTTTCCATATTTCTGATGAACCATCACATGAAAGAGAAAGCGATTTTACTAATTACACGTATGCAAAACAATTAGTAAGCAAGTATTTAAAAGGATATAAAATTATAGACGCATTATCAAATATAGATTTCTATAAAAAAGGTTTAATTGAAAACCCTATACCAGCTACCGATGCTATAGAGCCTTTTTTGATAGAGAATATTAAGGAAAGATGGTGCTATTATTGTTGTGGACAAACCCAAGATGTATCGAATAGATTTATGGCTATGCCATCATATAGAAACAGAATTTTAGGAGTACAACTTTATTTGTATGATATGGTCGGCTTTTTACACTGGGGATTTAATTTTTATTACTCTTATCTATCAAAAGAAAAAATAAATCCGTTTATGACAACTGATGCAAAACAAGCTTTTCCATCAGGAGACTCATTTTGCGTATACCCAGGTGAAAATGAAGTTTATGAATCTATTAGAAGTGTAGTATTTTATGAGGGATTACAAGATAGAATGTTGTTAAAGTTATTAGAAAATAAAATCGGAAAAGAAGAAGCTAAAAAACTTGTAAATAGTTTATTTAACACTAATATAACATTCAAAGAATATCCACATACAAAAGAATTCTTTACTTTATTAAAAGATGAAATAATAGATAGATTAAATAGCTAAATCTAAAAAATATTATTACAAATGAAATACGTCAACAAATCTGTTGACGTATTATTTTTATACAAACAAAACCTATTTATTTAATATTTCGATAATCTGTTGTTCTGAAATTGGACCAGGTCTTTGAATTTTAATATCTTCACCAGTACAATCTATAATAGTACTAGCTTCGCCCAAAGAAACATCTCCTTCTATCATTCCGTCTATCGTAGGACACATTTTTTCAATATCATCTAAACTTCTACATTCCTCATCTCCACTTTTATTAGCACTAGTCATAAATAAAGGAACCCCAACACCGTTAATTAAATTTTTTAAAAACAAAGAAGTAGCCATTCTAACTGCAATTTCATCGGTTTCTCGTAACCCAGCATTATTAATATATAAAAATGTTTCTTTTTTCTTTCTTAAAATTAAAGTAACAGGTCCAGGCATCAATTCATTAATTAATTTTTCACTTCTTTCATCTACAATAGCAATACTTTTAATTTGCTCTAAATCACTACACATAACAGGAAAACTCTTAGTAGAAGGACGGTTTTTAACTCCTGCTAATTTATGAAAAGCCCTTGAAGAATTAACTTTCACACATAATCCGTAGACCGTATCTGTAGGAACACTAATCACGGAATCTTCTTTAAGTGCTTTAATTATGAGTTCAATTTCACTTTGTTTATATCTTCTCATGATATGACACCTCTGTCTAAAATATTATTAACTGATTTTATCACTTAGTAAAGATTATTGCAAGAATACAACCAGAAACTGTAAAAATAAAGAAACTTAACATGATATAATAACTTATATGAGGTGAATTGTTTATGGTAAAAGACTACATTAGTATTAATAAGAAAGCTTATGATATTCTAGCTTCTGAGTATAAAGAAAAATATAAAAATAATGAAGGTGCGAATTATTTCTATAAAATACTTGAAGATTTTGTTTTAAAAAGAAAAAAAGAATCAGCAATAAAGATGTTAGAAATCGGTCCAGGAACAGGAACTCTACTTAAGATATTTGAAAACCACAACATTAAAACAACAGCAGTAGAGCTATCTGAAAATATGGCAACATTAGCCAAGCAAACTTCCCCTAATTCAGTTATAATAAATGATAATATATTAAATGTTAAATTTTTAAACAATCAATTTGACTTTATACTAGCAATGGCAGTTATTCATAATTTTCCAGAAAATGATTTAATAAAACTATTAAAAAAAATTAAACTATGGTTAAAAGAAGATGGCTATTTTATCTTAGATACTACAAATAATAAAATAACAGAATCAGGATACTTTGAAAAGGAAGATTATGATACACGTGTAGAAAGATATAGAAGAAAATGGAAGAAAGAAGACTTAAGTGAATTTCTAAGTAAGCAAGGATTTGAAATTGATGAATTGGTTAACTATAAAGATCCGACATCAGGTAAAGAGTGGCTTATATATGCACTAAAGAAAACAAATAATATGTTATAATTTATACGGTGAAGTGTATGTTAAATGAAAAGAAAAAATAGAAATGAGTATCAAACTCTATCCTTATTATTATGGATTATCAGCAGATTTAATGTTCTGGGCAGCGATTAATACATAGTTTTTAACAACGGTAAAAGATTTTACAGCCTCCCAAATTAACTCTTTGATTTCACTTTCTGTACTAATTAGCTTTATAAGTTACTTTTTAATATTAAAACTTATAAAGAAAATAGGTGAATTAAAAGCTATAAAAATAGGAAATATTATACTCTTGATATCAAGTATTTGCATAACATTTTTTAAAATTTATGGAGGAGTATTATTTGGACTGACATTATATGAGATAGCATTTGTATTTAAAAGTATGAATCATATAATATTAAGAAGAGATTTAGAATATTTACATGAAGAAAACAAATTCTTTACCATCGCAACAAAAGGAACCCTAATTTATTCTATAATAACCATGATTATATCATTAATCGCAGGCCTTATTATTAATTTAAATAATTATCTTCCAATGTATAGATGCATTTTTTTCTGCTTTTTAAATTATATAATATCAAACTTTTTATATTGCAAAGAAGATACCAATAATAAAGATGAAAAAATTGAAACATCAAAAAAAGCAAAAATAAAATTTAATAAAACAATACTTTTAATTTTATTATTTTACTTATTAATTTATTGTGTTATAGAAACTTCCCAGACTAATGCTAAATTAATATTAAAATATAATATGGAAGCATTTTTAACGGTAGAAAAAGTTGCTTTTATTTTATCTTTTATAATTTTTTTATCAAAAATTGCAAGAGTATTAGGAAATATTATTTTTAATAAAATATATAATAGATTTAAAGATAAATTATCTATAATTATAAATATATTGTTGATTATTGCATTAATATTCATTTTATTAGGAGACCTAGTGCAAAATGGATATATAGGTATAGGGGGAATAACAATTGGTTTTTCTTTATTATTACTACTAAGAGATTCAACAGAAAATTATGGAAGAACAATTTTATTTAATAACACACCAAACAGGTTTCATGATGAATTCTCTGTATATTACACCTTATCTAGGAAAATAGGAAAGTTTTCTATAAGTCTTATCGTAAGTATTATATTATTGAATTTAGATATTAAATGTGCATTTATATTTTTATTGGTAATATGTATTCTTACTTTATATATAACAAGTAGAATAACTAGAACACTACAAGAAAATGAGAAAGAAGAAAATATATAATTAAATAAAATCACTTAAAAATAATAATGAAATATGTTATATTTATATAGAAGGCGAGAAAATGTATGGGAAAGATAGATGAACGTTGTTTAAAATTAGATTTATATGAATATTTAACAGATTGGCAGGGAAAAGGAACAAGAGCGGTCATGCTAATTACGGACAAACAATGTGTTTTCTATACTCAAATATTACCAAATGATTTTAAAACTCATGATGACATTTCTATCAATATTGAAAATGAGATTCATCCAACAGACCAAAGGTATGGCTGGGCTGCTATGAGAGATAATCATACCTATTTCTTTTTTGATAAAATTGGTATAAGAATTGCAATGCCAGATAATGGAGAACTCAGTTATACTCAAGCACAATTTATTACTGATAATTTAAAGATTATTGATAAACATAATAAAGAACACCCAGAAAAAAGAACAAAAATAGATTTTCACGCTTCTGGTAATTACGATGGTATATATGATACTTATGATACAGACAGTATAATTGATAGTGTGAGAAAACAAATTACAGATGACATAACAATTGAAGAAGAAAAAATTATTGGTAGCACTTTATCAGAAGAAGAGAAAAATGAAAATCTAAAGAGTCAACTTGGTTGCAAGACCTGTCATAATATGAAAGGTATAATTAAACTCTTAAGAAAAACAGAAAGATTTTATAATAACTCTTATTATAAAGAAATTCTATCGACCATATTTCCTGACTACGAAAAAATAAAAGACCTAGCACCATTATTAGAAAAAATAAATAATAATGAGCAAAGTATAGAGGGAATCACTTTAGAAAACTTGAAAAGTACGATAGTGGCGTATTTAAAAAAATCTATGGAGAAAAGTAATAATTATTCCTCTTTATTATCCACAGTATCTGCAATAGAAAAGATAGAAGGTGATACAGAAATATTTCCTCATTTTAAATTGTTTTCAAAACTAGTAAAAGAGTTAAAACCAACGGATGAAATAGAGGAGCAAGCCATAGAAAAAATATTAAAGTCATCTTCAAACTATGAAGAACTATCAGAACAAATTGCGTATCTAAGTCAAAAGAGAAAAAACCAGGCCCTAAAAGAAAGTAAGAAATTATTACAAGAAGAAATGAAAAGCTTAGAAAAGATGAATCGACAAGAAAAATTAGCTTTTCGTAAATCTCAATTAAATAGAATGATTGACGAAAAAGAAATGACAGAAAAGAAAATAGAAAGCTTATCAAAAGAATCTAAGAATCAAGAAAGATTATTAACAGAAGCGTCAGAAAAACAGAAAGATACAGAAAAACAAATAGAAAAATTGTCGACCAATTTTTTTAAAAGAATAATTCATAGAAAAAAGATTAAATACCATCGACAAGAACTAGTAAATATAACACAACAAAAGGAAATGCTAAGAATACAAAAAGAAAGAAACTGTAACAGAATAAATGAATTATATGGAAAAATAAATACCTTGGAAGATTCTTTTAAAGGTATAACTGATATGGATATTCCCATGGATAAATCCGCTATACAAGAATTATTTACTCAATCATTTTCCAGAACAGATATGCAAAATTCAAGAATGAAGATTAGTAATATTGAATCAGAAATGGAAAAGCTACAAGAAGAAATACAAGAAATTGAACAATCAGGAATAATAAAAAAAGAAAAAGAAAAAAATCATGAGTTACAGACGATGATTCAAGATTCAAATCAAAAAGTAACTCCTTCCAGTCTAAAAAATATAAGTCCAACAACACATTCCGTACCAAAATAAAACCATTTATATAGGATAGAAAAATGAAAGATAAGTGGTGTTGTAAAAGAAAAATAATTAATATATAATAAGACTATCAAGAAACAGAAATTTATTAAAATAAGGAGAAACAAATGGAATTAATAGATGTATTAGATGAAAATGGAGTAAAAACTAGAAAAATAGCTAGTCGAGACGAAGTTCATCAGAAAGGACTATGGCACAGAGCTATAGTAGTAGCCATAATCAATGAAAAAAACGAAATCCTTCTTCAACAACGTTCTGCAAATAAGGAAAAAAATGCCAATATGTGGGATATATCAGCTGCGGGGCATATATCGGCTGGTCAAGATTCATTAATGGCAGCAACAAGAGAAATCAATGAAGAAGTAAGTGTGAATTTAGGATTTAATGTAGAAGTAAAAGAATTTAGATTTATGTATTCCTTTAGAAAAGAAGAAAAATTTAGTGAATCTTTCATAGAAAGGCAATTTTATGACTTCTTCATTTTAAGACAAAAAGGATTAAATAAAGAAAGTATAAAATTTCAAAAGAGTGAAGTGCAAGACGTTAAATTTGTTACTATAACAGAACTGAATGAATTAAGAAAAACAGATAAACTAGTAAAAAGAGATGAAGTATATGATGTTTTAGTAGAGTATTTATTTAGATTATAATTAAAATTTAAAATATTGAAAAGAAAGGAAAAATAAGAATGG
>CALVKW010000054.1 GCA_944333345.1 uncultured Bacilli bacterium
GGTGTTATATATGATATACAAATGCTTCCTTTCTGTCCTATACAAGGTATTATATCAGGAGAAGGCGAACTTGATTTAATTAATTTACAATTCACTCATTCCGCAAATTATGGTGTAATAAATAAAGGAACATCTCAAGATTTAGACACTGTTGTTGCAGTAATGGTATATCCTTCAAATTCCGCATTTTCATTTAATATTGAATTAGATGAACCAGTTCTTATTACTGAACCTAAAATACAAAGTGAATGTGATATGTATAGATTATGTTCTCCTAACTTTGGAGCTACATTTGAATTTAATGCGGCAAAAAATGGTGGTATTAAATACTTTAATATAGACTGTACATATATGCCTTATAATCCATATATACATATTAATCCTAACTTTAGTCAATTATATGGACAAGATTTTAATGATGCAAGAGGATTGATTTGTAGTGGTGAATTTAGCTTACCTAAACTAGACGATTCTTGGGCGCAATATCAATTGCAAAATAAAAATTACCAAGCTTCTTTTGATAGACAAATTCAAAATATGGAAGTTAAGCAAGATATTGCGTTAAAACAAGGTATTATTAATGCTGTTGCTGGAACTGTTACTGGTGCTGCTAGTGGTGGTGCTGCTGGTGGAATGATGGGTGGTCCTTGGGGAGCAGTTGCTGGTACTGTATTAGGTGGAGCTGCTTCAGCTGCTGGTGGTATCGCAGATGTATATTATCAAGATAAACTTATGAAAGAAGATATAAGTTTACAAAAAGATATGTTTGCATATCAATTAGGAAATATACAAGCTATGCCGCAATCTTTATCTAGAACAACAGCATTCACAAACAATAATAAATATTTCCCTGTATTAGAATATTATACTTGTACTGATGCGGAAAAAGAAGCATTAAGACAAAAAATTAAGTATAGAGGAATGTCAGTAAACATTATCTCTACAATAGAAAACTTCATACAAGGTGAAAAAACCTATATAAAAGGAAAAATAATTCGTATCGATGATATATCTGAAGATTTTAACTTGTTTACTCAAATAATGTTTGAAATTGATAAAGGTATATACATTTAGGAGGTTAAAAATGAGTATTCAAGCACAAATAAATCAACTTCTTACTTTAGCTGCTGTTGGTGCAAGAGGTAGTAAAACATATAGAGATAGAGTAGCAATAAAAGCTATAGATGATCAAGTTAAAGCTAATGAAAATATTCAAAAAACATTAGGAGAAGAACTTAAAGCTTTAGAAGGAAGTAAAGAAGAAAATAAAGATATTTATCAAGAAAATTTAAATAAATATTCGGAACTAGCAGATAAAAATATAGAATTAGCTGAACAAAGATATGGTATAAAACCAAATAAAGCTAACGAAATGAATTTAAACACTAGACGAAATGAAAAGTATGGAAACGATTTTTATCTTAATGAAAAAAGATTTGGTGATATGGAAAAAAGAAAACAAGCAGAACAAAAGATGGCAGAAAGCTTATTTAATGAATTAGATTCTACTTCTAATGTTAGAAATGCCCCAAAAGACAAAATAGAAATGATGAGAAGTATAGCAAAAGAAGCAGAAATGATGACTTTAAAGCCTAAAAGTGGAGGTGAACAATAATGGCAACACAAACTAAAAATAACGCAAAAATATGCGATGTTAGTACATTAATAAAAGCTGGTTTTGATCCTAAAACTGGTTTACCTATTAAATATAGTAACGAAGGAAATGGTACTTCCGCATTAAAAGAAGGTGTTAAGCGTGCCCTCCGCATTGTTGATGAACAAGATTTTGTAAACCGTTATAAATGGTATAATTTGCCCGAAGGCTTAAATGGACAAATGCTTGAGCGTATTCTTTATTACAAAGGTCAATGTTGTTTCTTCTATTGCGAAGAATTAAATAAATTCTACTTCTTGCCTTATGCATTAGATGGAACAATAGATATGTATGGAAGATTTCTTAGTGTAAGACCTGTTCCTATTGCGGCTTCACAAGATATTGAAAAGCTTCAAGGTCCAGTAAAAACTTGGTTAAATACAAAAACATTAAGAGTTGCTTATGATATTGTTCTTCCAGAAGACCTTAAAGTAGAAACATTAACAAATAGTGCGGTTATATTAAATGACTACACTCCGCAACTTTCTGAAACAATAATCAGTAGACAAATAATTAATGACCCTATACTTGATGTAATGGCAAATTGTATTCCTTTTATGAATACTGCACTTATTAACGCTACTGGTGTTCAGGGTATGCGTGTTGGTTCACAAGATGAACAAAGTAATGTAACTGCGGCTTCAAGATCAATTAATAAGGCGGCATTAAGCGGTGAGAAATATATACCAGTTGTTGGTACTCTTGATTTCCAAGATTTAACTGCGGGCAATGTTGGTAAAGCAGAAGAATTTTTACTTGCAATGCAGAGCTTAGATAATTTCCGTTTAAGCTTACTCGGTATAGATAATGGTGGTCTGTTCCAAAAGAAAGCACATATGTTAGCTGCGGAACAAGCTACTAACAATAGTCCAGTAGGATTAATACTTGAAGATGGTTTAGCACAAAGACAAAGATTCTGTAATATCATTAACTCTATTTGGGGTATTGGTATCTGGTGCGAAATCAGTGAACAACTTCAAGGTGATGTAAATGCAGATGGTATGATTGCGGATGACCACACAATGGAAAGTGGTAATGCTACTGAAGCTGCCGCACAAACTGAAAATGCAGGAGGAACAGAAAATGATTAGTTTATATGGTAATTATAGAAATAGAAAATTTACTGACATATTTCCTTCGGTAGAAGAATTCAAAAAAGCTTACACTAATTGTGGAATTCCGCAACAATTAAAAAATGCGGAATCCATAAATACAATCTATTATCTGTTGTATGCTAAATATGGTAATTCTACGATTGCTTCTTTTGACGAAAATCAATTTATTTATAAAGTAATGAGTACAGTTTATATGTACGGTCCAAAGTGGGAAAAAGAAAGAGAATTACAAGAGCAAGTAAGAGACCTTGAAGGAAAAGATTTGGAAGTAGCTTCAACCCGCATTTTCAATCATTCATTTAATCCTTCTACTGCTCCTTCTACTGGAACATTGGATGAGTTAACTACAATTAACGACCAAAATGTTAGCAAAACTAAACGTGGTAAACTTGAACAAATAGCAATGGTAATGGATTTATTACAAAGAGATATAACTGAAGAATTTTTAAATAAATTTAAATCATTTTTCCTTATCATTGTTGCTCCTGAACTTCCTTTATGGTATGTAACAGATGATAATGATGATAATGATAATAATGCGGAATTCGGACCAAGTTTCTGCATTTAGGAGGTACATATGCAAATAGAAACAATAATAACAACAATAATTATGGTTTTATCTAGCATTACCACTTGCGGCATTATGGCTATTAAATTCTTTAAGAAAATTAAAACGCTTAAAGATGAGCTTAAAAAAGATGTTGATGATATTAAAGGTAATGTAGATAGAATGACAGAAGCACAAAAACTTGAAATTGCTTTAGCTGAAGTTCACCAAGAAAATGCGGCTTTAAAGCGTCAATTAAATATAGCAATGGCTAAATTGAATCATATGCATGTAGAGGAATAAGACTATGAGTGAAGTAACTAAAAAATATACAGCAGCTTATATATTCTTTGGTTTCTTAAGTTTTATGGCTAATATAGCACCACTTATTTACTATTTTATTTTAGCTATGATGAACGCAACAGTAGAACAGAAAGTAGTGTTAGGTGGTATGTTTACGGCAGCCGCATTAATAGTTGGTATAAATATGTTGTTTAAATGCCATTTTAGATCCGCAATATGAATTGTGTTGCTCGGTATTTTCTTTGTTATTAAAAATATTTTGCCGCTATTAATAGCAATAGCAATATTAACTATTGCAGATGAATTTATATTTACTCCTTTGTATAAGAAATTCAAAGAATTAGCAACAATCAATAGACAAATAGATAAAAGAATGTAAAAGAGGTAAAGAGTTATGGAAGGAAAAAGTTTCTTTGAAAAAGTTTATAAACAATATTTATATTATATCATTATCGGTATAATATCTTTCATAACTCTGGTCTTCCTTCCAATGATAGGTTCTGATGCGGAATTAGGTTTTAATTTACCTAAAACTGCCGCATCTTGAATAGTGTATATAATGACTAGACTTGTTGTATCTACTATAAACGTGCTTATCTATGACAGTTTTATGAAACAAGCAAAAATTAATATTCGTGATAATGAAGATTATAAAAAAGCAAATGAAATATTAAAATATGTTAAGGAAGCCAGAGTTAAACAACCAATGAGTCCGCAAAAATGGTTAAGAAAACAGTATGGTAGTAAAGCAGTGACTTTATTTATAAGTTCACTATTAGCGACTTTTGCTATATCACAAGCAGTATTAACATATAATTATATGCACTTAATAAGCTATGTATTGGTAATTACAATGTCTGTTGTTTTTGGTATAATTCAAATGAAACAAGCAGAAATTTACTGGACTTATGAATATTATGCTTATGCAATAGAATATCAAAAACAGTATGAAGAAAAAATAGCGGAATTAGCTCTTATTGAAGAAGCTAAAAAGAAAGAAGAAGAAGAAAAAGTTGAAGTGGAGGAAGAACAACAATGTTCAATTATAACGGAAAAGAATACAGAAATTTAGTAGAACAAGTACTAAAGAATCAGAATGATATATCTAAAATAGTAGAATCATCTGAAATCTTAAATGATTATGGTTTAAGAATAGTTGGGGCTGTAACTGAAGCAAGTGAATTGCCCGACCCTCAAACATATGAAGGAAATTATGGTGATTGCTATACAGTAGGAACAGAATCTGATTATGCAATTTATATTTTTACTAGACCTTTTGAAGGCGAGCAATATCCTAGCTGGTTTAATTTAGGTAATTTCCCTGCTCCTGGTCCTCAAGGACCTCAAGGTGTACAAGGACCTATAGGAGAAACAGGACAACGCGGTAGTGTTTGGAGAACTGGTAATACTAATCCTACTGTAGTATCTACTGATAAAGCTGGAGATATGTATTTAAACACATCTAATAGTGATATCTTTGAGTTCGATGGTTCTGCTTGGAATAGAGTAGGAAACATTAGAGGTGCGCAAGGTATACAAGGTATACAAGGTCCTAAAGGTGCTACAGGAGCACAAGGTCCAAGAGGACCTCAAGGAGTACAAGGAGAACCTGGAAAATCTTTCGTAGTTAAAGGAGTTCTTGCAAATGCTGATTTACTTCCTACACCTTCTACAATACCTGATAACGAAGCATATTTAGTAGGTGCTAATGAAGATTATGACTTATATGTTCAAGTAAATGATGCTTGGGTTAATGTAGGTAAAGTAACTACTGTTGAAGGTCCTGCTGGTCCTGTTGGTCCACAAGGTATTCAGGGGCAACCAGGTAATGGGTTATACTGTTTTGATGCAAATTTATCTTTAACACCATTAACTGATGCTAGTTATCCAAATGTAACAAAATATGAAATAACAAATCTACCAGAAGGAGTAAATTGGAGTTATAGTGGATCAAATAAAGCAGAAATAGTTGCTATTAAGCTTATAAATAGTGGAATTGAATATGAAGGGAACATGTATATATTAGAAATAAATGCCTTTAAAGACGCAAACAGAGCGAAGTTTTATTTCAATACAAACTCTTTTACAAGTCTTTATAAAGTTACTATAACATCAGAAGAACCTATACAATTTACCATAGAACAAGTACCCGCTTTCATTAATATAAATATACAGACAGAATATGACAATAAGATGTATTATAATATAACAGCAAATAATAAAAATGCGGTACCAGTACTATGTTCTGGATATCCAGAAATGTCAATATTCTACACAGTACCACAGGAGGTATAATTATGATAATAGAAAAGGAAATAGAAATTTTAGGTAAAAAGAAAATAATATTTATCTCTGATAATAATAAGAAGATAAAGAATAAAAATACTGGCGAAGAATTTATTGCGGCGTTCAAGGGAAATGATTCTATAGACAAATATGAAGAAATAGAATAAAAAAGAAGGTAGGAAGAAATTCCTACCTTTAATTATATCCACTGGAGGGTATCTAATTATGGAACAATGATAGTGTCAATACCTCGTCTTCTAGACCCTCTTCGGGTGACCCCTAGAACTAGACGATTCTGCTCGATATATAACTAGACCACGTCGTGGCAGCAACGAAGCAGGGAACAGAAATTCATCTGTTGTGCCTCAGAGCTGTTAACTTCCAAAATCAAAGAATTCAACAGTACCTACATAAACCGCAATAATAGCATCAAATTCAGTAGCAATCAAACCAAACATACCACCAGAACTACCTTTTTCACGAGAAAAGTAGTCTATCAAACCACCACCGAATTTATGCATTTCCGCAATATCTTCTTCAGAATAATTTTGTCTTAAAATTGGAAATTTTTGATATATTTTATTTAGACTTTCTATTGCTTCTGCTCTTTTTTTCGGACTATCTATTTCGTTAATCGCATTTACTATTTCTTCTTCTTTTGCTTTTAACTTTCTATATAATCTTGTAGCTTCTGTTACAGAACCACCTTCATAAGACCTGTTATTTAATATAATATTAGCTTTTTTAAGGTCTTGCGGAGTTATATGGTTTTTATCTATATCTGGTGAACTACACAAAATAGCTCTTAAATGATCTTCGTATTTTCTTGGATCTAATAACATATTTTCTGTTCTACCATTTATTTTATGTCCTAAAACATTTCTTTCGTATTCTATTTGTTTTTTAAAATCTTTGAAAGCACTTCTTATATACTTTCCTTCTATTTCATACCTAAATGACATAAATACCTCCATAAATATTTTTCATTAACTTCTTTATATCTTACTTTTTTAATATCAAATACCCAATAATTTCTTTTTCTATTAGAATTTAATATATCACCAAATTCCATTTCTTCTCTTTGTTTTTCAGGTATTCCCGCATATTTAGTGATTACTTCATCACCATCTAATATTTGATAAGCCTTTGGACCCGCAACAGCAATAGCACAATATTCGTGTTCTAGAAGAAAATTGCCTAATTTCTTTTCTGTTGTATAAAGTTCTGGCATATCAGTTCCACACCAAGCAATAGAATCAGTATTAACAAGAATAACTTGATTACCTTCTTTTTGAATTTTTTTACACATATCTTCTATTCTCTTGTTACATCTAGCTATTGTTACTGCGGAAATATGCGCGTAGATAGGATTTGTATTACTCTGACAAAAGCCCACAAATAAATTCATATATGCTTTGTATTTTAGTTTTTCTTCCCTTGTTGTTACGGACTCTTTTAATTCATAATATTTTTCCATAATAGGTTTTAAACTATATTCTGACGCGGGACAAAGTAATGTTTTAGTTACTTGTTCAGCTGGTACAGAGCAATTAATGTCTTCGCCATATATAGCTACTAAATTCTCTTTCTTCTCTTGTAAAATTCCTAGGTTTGTATGATAAAATGCAAAAGGAAATTCTTCATTTGGTTCCGCATATCCATCTACTATTTTGATGTTAAATAAGTCTATTCTTGGTAGTCTTTTGCTAGCTTCATACGCATAAGCAGAACATATGTCTGCTTTAAAGCAACCATAGTAAATTTCGTCATTAATTGCTCCGTAGTTTATTGGAGAAGGAACACAAGTTCTAGAAGGATTTTCTACTTTTATAAAATATTTTACTTTTCTATCAACAATCCCGTCAGCAGTTAAATAGCCATACTTCTTTTCTTTTTCTATATTGTCAAACGAACTGTCTTTGATAAAGTATTTTAAGTCTTCTCCAAAAGCTGTTGAAAAATTTATATTATAGTATTCTTCAAAGTCTTTTTTTATTTGTTTAAATGCGGTAGAACCAGATATTTCAATAGGAGAATTATCAGAACTAACTATTATTTTTCTAGGAACAAACTCTATTATTTCTTCATTCTCACCATACCATTCTACGGTTTTAGTAATTTTATCAATTAAATGGAAGATAATATAACTTCCTACTACGCTCGCATATACTTTATTATTATATGCACTTTCTCTTGTTGGAGCTACTGATTTCTCCGCATTTGAACTTTTTGTTTTTAAATATTCATTTATATTTAGTTTATCTAATAAATTATTAAAATCTTCTGGGGACATTTTTTCTGTTTTTATTTTATCCCAGTTAATATAATCTAAATATTCCATTATTTTATTTTCTTGGTTTAAGTAATTCTAGCTCCTTTTGAAACTTTTTCATACTAATAAGATTTTTATATAAGAAACCTCGAGTATCAAATCTAGCTATTATGTTATCTCTTGCCAGAGTTACGAATACTTCACTTAAGTAAGGTCTCATAGGTATTATCGTATGACAAGTTTCTTTATTATATTCACTAATTACACTATCATCCCAAAGGGTAAACCAAGTTGTTTCCTCCTTGCCAAATTTAATAATTGCAGATGGTTTATGCAACCTTCCTTTCCATACCAAACTAGTATCTATTTTAATTTGGTTGGTAAATGTAGAACTTTGACCACTAAGTATGTCCGCAACCGTTCCTTTACGACGATTAACATATTTATCATTTAATGGCATATAGTCTACTACTGCACGCTTTTTCTTTAAATAGTAACGACCAAAGTCTTCTGGTAAAAAATTAAATGCACACATAATATCAGAAGCTTCTTCAAGAGTGTTACCAATACATATAACTCTAATACGTTTCTTAGTTGAACGAACAAGGTTTTCAAGCTGGTTTGCAAAAGCATAAACAATATCAAAGCTTTTCTTTTCGTTCTTTTCACGGTTCATTTCGTCCAAACATATGTTATAATACATATTTGGGTCATTTAAGAAGTCTTTATCGAATAAACCAGAACCTTTATCATTATAGAAGGTATTAAGTGCAAGTACTCTTGCCATTAACTCTCCATGGTCATATACACCATCACCTTTAACTTTTAAATCTAAGTTATATTTGCGGCGAAGGTCTGGATCGATAAGTTTTTCCGCTTTATTTACAAGTAATTTTTTTGCAGAAGTATCAGTAAGTCTTAACCAATAAAAAGGTCTTTTATATTTTTTCCATTGATTAACATACATATTTGTTACACTATATGACTTACCTACTTCACGACCACCCAATAGGAAATAGAATATTGCCCAATCGTTACCAATTATACTGCGAAGGTCATACCATTCTCTATCTGGAAATTGTTTCATTAATTATTCCTCCGCAATTATTCTACCACTCATTTTACCTAATAAATCAAAATATTCATCAATAGTATGAATTTTAAACTTATCTTTGCGGGCAATTAGTATAAAATATAGTTTGACCATTACTTCTACTTGTTCTAACATTAAATCTTGTTCTTCTGCTGTCATACAAGAAAATACTTCATTTTTTGTTATAAACTTAGATAATCCTGTAATGCGGTTTTCGAGTTCTTCTATTTCTTTTATAAGTCTATCATAAGATAGTTGTTGTTCTTCTTTATTAAATTTTTTTAAAATTGTTTTTGACATATTTTCCTCCATAATATTAAGGGAGAGGGATTACCTCTCCCCCACAACAAAAATAAATGAGATGAAATAAATAATATAATATATTTATTAGGGAGCGAGCATGAGAGTAGATTTACTCGCGTATCCCTTCTAATTTTTTGGATATAATACATCTGTTGCGGACAAAGGATAAGCATAACGTAAATAAGCTAATGCATCAACTTTATTACCTTGTTCATTCCTCATACAATAAGGAATTAATACAGATGCTTCTACTGTAAAAATAAGACCTCTTAAATCTTCAAATTCATATTCATTATCTTTATTTGGTTCTATATATTTTTTCTTTTTTCTATCATAGAACTGATATTGTCCATCACATATATATCTTTCGGAATCAACGAAAGTCATATTAGGATTAAAAATATTGTAACATTTTTCCCACTTTGCCATTTTTTTGTACCTCACTTTATTTTATTTTTTTATTACCTCCTATTTCAAACGGACGGCAACTGTGCACATCACCGTCCGCCAAGGAGGGAAATTAGTTACTAAGAGTACTCAGATAAGATAAGACCAATAAACAATAAAACCAATCTTTCTTTTCCTTTCTTCTTACATTTATATTATATC
>CALVKW010000055.1 GCA_944333345.1 uncultured Bacilli bacterium
TTAATTTCTCAATTTAATAGAAAGTGTTGTCTTAAATTAAATTGTAAGGTATAATATAAGGCGTTGGAGGGATATAAATGGCAAAAAAAGAAACAGAAAAGAAAGAAACAAAGAAGGAAGTAAAAAATGATACTAAGAAAAATGTTCATGAAGTAGTTATTAAAATAGATGGGGAAGTTTGGACTAAGGCTCTTGATCAAGCATTTAAGAAAAAACAAAAAACTGCTAAAGTGGATGGTTTTAGAAAAGGTAAAGTACCTAGAGAAATTTATGAAAAACATTTTGGTAAAGAATCTTTATTTATCGATGCAGCTGATAGTGTATTACAAGATGCTTATACTAAAGCAATGGAAGAGTCTAAATTAGTACCAGTTGTACAACCTGCGGTTGATTTAAAAAGTTTAAATGAAGAGGGAGTAGAATTTACTTTTAAGATTGTTACTAAGCCTGAAGTTAAAGTTAAAAAATATAAAGGATTAAATATTAAACCTGAAAAAGTAGAAGTTACTGATGACGAGATTGACCATGAGCTAGAACATTTATTGGAAAGATATTCTGAACTTGTTACTAAAGAAGATGGTACTGTAGAAGAAGGAAATATTGCAGTAATTGATTTTGAAGGATTTAAAGATGGTGTAGCTTTTGATGGTGGAAAGGGAGAAAATTATTCCTTAGAAATTGGATCTCATACTTTTATTCCTGGATTTGAAGAACAAGTTATTGGAATGAAAACTGGAGAGGAAAAGGAAATTGAAGTTACTTTCCCTGAAGATTACGGATCTAAGGATCTTGCTGGTGCGAAAGCTACATTTAAAGTTGTTGTTCATGAAATTAAAGAAAAGAAGCAAAGAGAATTGGATGAAGAGTTCTTTGAAGATTTAGGTATGGAAGGTGTTAATTCTGAAGAGTCTTTAAAAGAAGAGATTAAGAAGAGTATTTCTGCTCAAAAAGAAATGGATGCTGAAAATAAATATATCGATGCTATTTTAGAAGGTGTATCTAAAAATGTAGAAGTAAATATTCCTGAAGAAATGGTAGAAGAAGAAGTTACTCGTTTGATGAATCGTTTTGAACAACAAATGAGAATGCAAGGCATTTCTCTAGATTTATATTATCAATTTACTCAATCAAGTGAGGCTGATCTTAAAAATCAATTAGAGAAGGAAGCTTATTCTAATGTTTTATATCGTTTAATGTTAGAAGAGATTATGAATTTAGAAAAAATCGAAGTTTCTATCGAGGAAGCGGAAAAAGAAGCAGAGGAATTAGCTAAAAAATATCAAATGGAAAAAGAAGAATTTTTACAACAATTTGGTGGAATTGATATGGTTCAATATGATTTAGAAATGAGAAAAACTATTGAATTATTAAAAGAAGCTAATAAATAATAAAGAGTATCTTTGATACTTCTTTTTTTTGGAAATTTTGGTTAATTTATTGATGTAAAAATTAATTTATTATATAATAGTAAGCAGTATTTAAAATTTGGAGGTGGCTTATCTATGAATAATCAAAAACTAGCTGTTTTAGTTTTAAATGACGTAGTAGTCTTTCCAAATAATGAGGTTCGAATTGAGTATAATGATTCGTTTGAGAAGGCTAGTATTGATTATGCCGATTCCACAGAGGATAAATATTTGATTATCGTTAATCCTATTGATTCCAATTATGTTGTTGATGTTACTTCTTTGCCTAGTTTTGGTGTGTTAGGTCAAATAAAATTAAAACTTACGGTACCTAATGGAAAAACTAGGGTAGTTATTGAGGGAATCCGTAGAGTTGAGGTTGCTAATTATTTTTATCAGGATGATTTTTATCAAGCTAATATTAAAGATATTTTTATGGAATCTAATGATGATGAGAAAAATTATTATAATCTTCTGATGAAGTCCTTAGATAAATATATTGAAAAAACTCCATATATGAGTAATGCTATCATTAGCCAGTTAGATACTGTAGAGACATTAGATGAATTATGTGATTTAATTGGTTCTTTTTTACCAGTAGATTATGAGAAAAAGAAGCAATATGTTTTGACTGTATCACCAGTTGAAAGAGCTCATCTTTTAATTGAAGATATGAATGAAGAATTAAAATTTCTTGAATTGGAACGAAAAATTGAAAGTGAAGTTGAACAAGAAATTGAAGAAAGTCAAAAAGAATATTTTTTACGTGAAAAACTTCGAGCAATTAAAAGAGAGTTGGGAGATATTAATAGTAAGGAAGATGAAGTTGAGTCTTTAAAGAAGAGATTATCTAAATTAAAATGTAATTATAAAGTCAAAGAAAAAATTAGGAATGAAATTTCTAGATATGAAGCTATTGGTAGTCATTCTCCTGAACTTGGTATGGTTCGTGATTATTTGGATTGGATGCTTCATTTGCCTTGGAATATTTATACAAAGGATACGAATGATTTGGTTAAAGTGGAATCTATTTTGAATACCAGTCACCATGCCTTAGAAGAAGTAAAATCACGTATTTTAGAGTACTTGGCAGTGAAACAAAATACTAACAATTTACGTAGCCCTATTCTTTGTTTAGTGGGACCTCCTGGAGTTGGAAAAACTTCTCTTGCTTTGAGTATCGCTAATAGTTTGGGAAGGCAAGTTGCTAAAATTAGTGTCGGTGGAATTAATGATGAAGCTGAGATTGTGGGGCATCGTCGTACTTATGTTGGGGCTAATCCTGGACGTATTATCCAAGGAATTCGTAAGGCAGGGACTGCCAATCCTGTATTTATTATTGATGAGATAGATAAAATGACTAAAGATATCAAAGGAGATCCTGCTAGTAGTTTGCTTGAAGTTTTAGACCCTGAACAAAATAGTAAATTTTCTGATCACTATATTGAAGAAGAATTTGATTTGTCTAAAGTATTATTTATTGCTACTGCAAATTATATTGAACAAATTCCATATGAACTTCGTGATCGTTTGGAAATTATTGAGCTTACTAGTTATACAGAATATGAAAAATTAGATATTGCAAAAAATCATCTAATTCCTAGAGCATTAGAGGAACATGGTTTGACATCTTTACAAGTACAAGTTGATGATGATGCTATTCTTGCTATTATTCGTTATTATACAAAAGAAGCTGGTGTACGTGAACTTGATCGTATGATAGCATCTTTGTTTAGAAAAATTGTAAAGAAGACATTATTAGAAAAAGAACAGGTCTTTTATCATATTAAGGAGAACGATTTAGAAACTTTTCTTGGCAAGAGAAAGTTTAGTTATGAAACCACTGGTAAAAAGAATGAGGTTGGTGTTGTTAATGGAATGGCATATACAGCCTTTGGTGGTGATATTTTACCAATAGAAGTTACTATGTTTCCTGGTAAAGGTGAACTTATTCTTACTGGTTCTTTAGGAGAAGTTATGCAAGAGTCCTGTCAAATAGCTTTTAGTTATATAAAGGCTAATGCGGTATTCTTTGCTATTGATGATGCTATTTTTAAAAATGATATTCATATTCATTTTCCAGAAGGAGCTGTGAATAAAGATGGCCCTTCTGCCGGTATTGCAATTACGACTGCTTTAATTAGTTTGTTTAAAAATCAAGCGATAGCTAATAATGTTGCTATGACTGGAGAAATTACTTTACGTGGTCGAGTTCTAGAAATTGGAGGACTTCGTGAAAAAGTAATCGGTGCACATAGAGCTGGTATTCGTAAGATTATTTTGCCGAAGGAAAATAAAAAGGATTTGGAAGAAATACCTGATGAATTAAAGAAAGAAATTAAATTTACTTTTGTAGAAAATTATGATGAAGTTTATCAAAAGTTATTTAAGTGTTAGGCGAAGTTATGCAAGTTATAAAAGATGATATTGTTGAAATGATTACTTTAAAAAGTTTATTATTTTCTCTTGACGAAGAAGAATGCTTAGAAAAATGTAATTCTTTTCAAGTTTATGAAGATTTTTTATATGATACTTCTTTTTTGCTTACTTTAGAGCCTGACTTCTTTTTGTTGGATAAAGATTATATGGAAAAAGTACGTAAAGTTATTTATTCTTATCGCTTTAAATTTCATACATCAGATTTAATTTTTACTTCTAATCAAATTATTGTTGCACTAGACTATTTAGAAGAGTTAACATCTGATAAGGTAGATAGTCGTGTTAAAGAATATGTTGATTTTCAAGAAAAGGCTAGAAAAATTCCCTTGCAAGATATGGATAATTTGCTTCTGGCTAACATTTATGATTTTGTTTCTTATCAGGCTTTTTCTGGTAAGGTGGATGATAAATTATCTCCTATGTTGATTTATAGCAGTTTAAATTATTTTGCAAGTTGTTATCCTATTCTTTTTTCAGATACTTCTTTTTTTGAGAGAGCGGATGGTTATATTAATGATTGAATGAAGGAGCACACTATTTTTCAGAGAAAAGAAAATTTGTATGCAAAAGAGACAAAGGAAAATATACAAAAAGTAAAAAGGAACTTAATTTAGTTCTTTTTTTCATAATCTTTTTTTTAAGTCATATAATTTTTTAGGAGGGATTAGATGCAAAAAGTTATTTCTTTTAATAAAAATTTAGAATTTAAAACCATGATTAGTGAAATTACTTCTATATCCTTAGATCAACATTTAGCTTTTATGGATGAAAGTTCTATCTCTGGAGAATTGGTTATTTCTGGTAAATATAAATTGACTGCCGCTTCTAGATTAGAAGAAGATTTTATTTTTCATTTACCAATTGAGATTGTTCTGACTGAAAAGTTAGAGGAAGCAACACGAAAAGTTACTATTGAAGATTTTCGTTATGATATTCAAGAGGATGATACTTTAGATTGTCATGTTGAATTACTTATTGAAGGCGTAGAAATTATTGATGTTGATGAAGAAGAGAATACGAATGATGATAGAGAGAGTGTAGTGGAAGAGTTACCGTTGGAGCAATTGACTGAAGATGAAGATAAGTCAAAAAAAATGGTGGTAGAAGAGAATACTTCAAACAGAGAATGTGATAATGATATGGTAGATAATATTATAAATAGCTCTGAAGATTTGGAAGCTAATGAATTAAATAGTGATTTATTACCTGTAGAAAAAGAAAGTGTTTCTGAGGTTATATCTACTACTGAAGTGTCTGAGAATAGTGTAGAAGTAGGTTCTTTATTTTCTTCATTTAAAGAAAGTGATGAAACTTTTGCCACTTATTCTGTGTATATTTTTAGACAAAATGATACTATTGAGGCTGTTATGGATAAATATCAGGTTACTAAGGAAGAGTTAGAAAATTATAATGATTTATCTAGTTTAACGATTGATTCTAAATTAATTATTCCAACTCATAGTAGTGAATAATATGAAAATATCTAAATGTTCTTATATTCGAGGAGAAAAAGTTATTGAAACTTCACAAGGAAAATTTGTAATTACTCCAAAGTGTAATGATAAAAATAAAATTTTTGATTATTTGGAGAAAAGAGATTTTCCTTTCTTTTTACCTATGGATAAAAATAGTGATGAGTCTTACGAAGTTTATCCTTATGTTACTGATTCTATGAGTTCATCTGATAAGGCTATGGATTTGGTTCATATCTTAAGTTTATTGCATATAAAAACAACTTCCTTTCAAGAAGTTAAATTAGATGCTGTTAAAGAAACGTATGAGCATTTACTTGCTGAAATTGAAGACTTGGATAAATATTATCATCAGTTACAAGATGAGTTTGAATCACATATTTATATGGCACCGGATGAATATTTGCTTATTCGTAATATTAGTTTGTTATATGATAATTTGTATCTTTGTAGAAAGTATTTAGAAGATTGGTATCAAAAAAAGAAGAATATTAGTAGGGAACGTATTGTTTTATTACATAAACAACCGTGTCTTTCTTATTTTATAGATCTTAAAACTCCATATTTTACTCATTGGGATTTATCTGAAAAAGGATATCCTATTTATGACTTTTTATTTTTTTATAAAAAGGATTATCTTGCTGTAGAAATGTCATCTTTATTTCAAATATATCAAAGTAAATTTCAATATACGGAAGATGAAATGGACTTGTTTTTTTGTTTATTATTGTTGGATGATAAAATTTCTTTTTCTGATGATCATTACCAGAATACAATTTTGGTTCATCAACATATTTTATATTCTTTTCATGTTAAAGAATTTATATTAAAACAAAATCAAAAAGATCAAGAAACAAATGAGAACAAATTCAACTAATAATATTATTGCATTTAGTCTAGTTGTGATAAAAATAAGTAGTATAATCTGATAGAAGATAATGATTAATGTTGAGATAATGCCAAGAAGATATAGAAGACTGTTTCTTCTTCTTTGTTTGCATTGATTACAACGACAAAATAGATTATGTTTTGTTTTCATTTTATCACCTAGTATAGTGTATGCAGTCTCTTTTTTTGGTTGACAGGGAGAGAAAAATTTATTATAATTTTATTGATAATTATTATCAATAAGGAAGGCTTATGAATACACGAAATACGAAACAAAAAGAAATTATTCTTCACACAATACAGTCTATGGATACACATCCTACTATTTTGGAAATTTATGATGCTGTATGTAAGGTGGATGCCTCTATCGGTCAAGCTACAGTTTATCGTAATGTTTCAAAATTGGTAGAAGAAGGAGCGATTTATAAAATACCAACGAATGATGGGCAAGATCATTATGATGGAAATTGTCGTAGACATTATCATTTTTTCTGTAAGCAGTGTCATCAATTGTTTGATTTGTATGATGATGAGGCATTTCGGCTTATAGAGAAGATGAAAAAAAATCATCAATTTCAAATTAATGATGTTCATATTTTAGGTGAAGGGATATGTACGAACTGTGAATCGTGTAATTCGCCTTTATTAGAAAATAATAATTATAAGGAATAGTTGCTATAGATTATTATTTGTGTTATGATGCAGGTGATAGGTATATAGTATACCGATTCTTAATATAAAATGTGGAAGGAAGGTAATATGATGGAAAATTATAAAGGAACAAAATCTGAACAAAATTTAATGACTGCGTTTGCTGGTGAAAGTCAAGCTAGAAATAAGTATACTTTTTATGCTAGTGAGGCTCGTAAGGCTGGATATGAGCAATTAGCTGCTATATTTGATGAAACAGCAAATAATGAAAAAGAACATGCTAAACTATGGTTTAAAGAATTACATGGAGGAAAAATTCCAGAGACTGCTGTTAACTTAGAAGATGCTGCAGCTGGTGAAAATTATGAATGGACAGATATGTATAAGAATTTCGCAGAAACTGCAAGAGAAGAAGGATTTACAAGACTTGCTAAACTATTTGAAATGGTTGGCGAGATTGAAAAAGAACACGAGAAGAGATACTTAACATTACTTCAGAATATTAAAGATGATAGAGTATTTAAAAAGGATGGAGACAAAATTTGGGTATGTCGCAATTGTGGATATGTTTATACTGGTAAAGAAGCTCTTAAAGTTTGTCCTGTTTGTGCTCATCCACAAAGTTTTATGGAAGTTAAAGCAGATAATTATGAATAAGAAAATGGCGCAGGCCATTTTTTTTATGGAAGTTTGTTTTCTTCTGCTAAGTAATATAAATAGGAAAAAGTACTGGCGAAAATGATAACGCTATTAATTAATCTACGTTCTTGTGTATTTTGAATTGTTTGTTCTGTAATATAGATACATAGTAACGCTACAATTGTTATTGTCCACCCCAATTTTTGTAATGCTTTATTATCATATGGATTTTTTCGCAATTTATTTCCATAATGAATAAAACTTACTATTAGTAAGATGCTTATTATTGTCCATTTGATAAATGTTTCGGGATTTAATAAATTTTGATTTTTCATAGTATAGTATATGTCGAATTTCTTTGTATTTATGTTATAATGATAGCGGTGATGTTATGAAAAAACATGAACTTTTGGTACCTGTTGGTGATATGGAATGTTTGAAGCAAGCAATCGCAAATGGAGCGGATGCTGTTTATGGTAGTTGTCAAAATTTTGGTGCTAGAAAATTCGCTAAAAATTTTACAAATGAAGAAATTATGGAAGCTATCCGACTATGCCATTTATATGATGTTAAGTTTTATGCCACTATGAATACGCTAGTAAAAGATTCTGAAGTTCCTTACTTTTTAGGGCAAATTGAATTTTTATATAAGCAAGGTGTAGATGCAGTTATTATGCAAGATTTTGGTATGATTTCTTATGTTTTAAAGCGATATCCTAATCTAGAAGTTCATGCTTCTACGCAATTTAATAATTCCTCTGTAGATGTTGTGAAAATGCTTTATGATATGGGAGTAAAGAGGGTTGTTTTATCGCGTGAGTTATCATTAGAAGAGATTGAGGAAATTAATGTTCCTATTGAAAAAGAAGTGTTTGTTCACGGTGCTTTATGTATTTCATATTCTGGTTGTTGCCTTATGAGCTCTATGATTGGTGGTCGCAGTGGAAATCGTGGAGAATGTGCTGGGTCTTGTCGATTACCTTATAAGCTATTTTATAATCAGCAATTATTGTCTGCTTCCTCTTATCTACTTAGTACAAAGGAATTAAATACAAGTTATCGTTTTCGTGAGCTTTTAGATAGTAACATTGATAGTTTTAAAATAGAGGGTAGGATGAAAAGTCCTGAGTACGTAGGATTCATTACTAAATTGTATCGACATTTGATAGATTCTTATGGCGATGTTGCTAATCTAGATTTAGAAACAGAAAAGTTGAAGACAATTTTTAATCGTGATTTTACTTCTGGTCATCTATTTCATTGTGATGTAGATGATCTAATGAATACAGTCAGTCCTAATCATATTGGTTTGCCTATTGGAAAGGTTATTCAAGTTACGCCTGATAAAATTAAAATTCAATTAAATAAAGATTTACATCAAGGTGATGGAATACGATTTTTAGAGAGTGGGAAAGGCTTTATTGTTAATTATTTGTATGATGCTAATGGATTATTGGTTTCTGAATCTCATCGTGGAGAAATTTGCTGTATTGATAACAAGGTGGGAATTTTACAAAAGGAGTCAGTGTCTAAGACGATAGATTATTTATTGATTCAGGAGATGAGAGAATTACCAAGTCGAAATATTCCTATTACATTTTTAGTCAAAGCCTATGTTGGCCAGCCTTTTACTGTACAAATTAGTGATGGAATCAGATTTTTTCAGGTTTCTGGTAGTGTAGTGCAAAAATCTATTACTGCCCCTGTCAGTGATGTTAAGATCCGGACGCAACTTGAAAAATTAGGCGATACTCCATTTTATAGTAAATCAACGGTTGTAGAAATGGATTCTAATATTTTTATTCCACTTAGAGAAATTAATGAGCTACGGCGTAGTTTGACACAGAAACTTTTAGTTTCTAGAATGTTGCCCAGATATCAACCCAAAATTGAACATGTGGATTTCCCTAAACTTCAACTTACATATGATGTTTCAAAATCTGCGTTAGTTTATACCGAAGAGCAAATGGATACTTGTCTAAAATTAGGGTTTCAAAGAATTTATACACCTAATTTGTCTTTGTATAAACAAAATCAAATTCATAATTCTGTTTATTATGCAGTGCCAAGATGTTTATTTCAAGCAGAAGGTGAATTAAAACCTAGGAGTTTAGTTAGAGATTTTTGCGATTTTTCTTATTATGATGCCTTGGTTGGAGATTATACATTAAATGTTTATAATATATATACAGCCTATTATTTATATCAATTAGGACTTTCTAAGATTACTTTATCTGTTGAACTCTCTTCTTCTGAAATATTAGATTTCTTTCATCGCTTCGAGAATACTTTTGGAGTTAGGCCTAATGTTGAAATCGTTGGATATGGAAGAGTAGAAGATATGATAATTAAAGATAATATTTTAAATTTAGAAGAAGATTGCTATGAATATTCTTTGGTAGATTTACGAGAAAGAAATTTTCCAGTTTATTATAGTCGAGGGAAAACAACTATATTAAATTATCAGGCACAATCAATTTCCGAATTCTTATCTTTAAGAGATACAATTTCTATTCGATATCAATTTTTTAAAGAAACCAAAGAAGAAATTATTTCTATCGTAAAGTAATATTAATACGTGAAATGAAAAGTTAAATTTCAGATTCTGTTCTAAAAGTATATTTGTAAGAGTAAA
>CALVKW010000056.1 GCA_944333345.1 uncultured Bacilli bacterium
ACAATAACTGATTTTTTTATCCTACATTCTTCACGAGCCACATGATAATGATAAAGTAACTGTCCCTTTTTAAAAATAGGAGTCTCTTTTGTATTAAGATATTTATTTAGACCATTATCCCGATAAATTCTACCACTAAAGCCCACAACTTTTCCAGTCAAATCATATAAAGGAAACATAATACGATCAATATATACATCACGATTATCACTCGCTAAACCAATTCTATTTAGACTTGCTAAATCATAATTCTTACTAGTAAGAAGCTTTACTAAATCATCATTACTATCCAAAGATAATCCAATTTCAAATTCTTTAATAACATCTTCATCAATTTTTCTATTAGCCAGATAACTTCTAGCATCTTTTCCAATCTTAGATTGTAAATTATTCTGAAAATATTTTAAAGAAAAGGAATAGGCCTCATAAAAAGAATCAAACTTCGTATTCTTTTTAGCAATAGGAATACTAGAAACATTAACACCAACTTTTTCTCCTAAATAACGAAGCGTCTCTCTAAAATCCATATGCTCATAATTCATTAAAAAAGTAAAAACATTTCCTGTCGCATGACAAGAAAAACACGTATAAATTTGTTTCTCCCGAGAAACACACATAGAAGGATTAGAATCATCATGGAAAGGACAAACACCAAAAAAATTCTTTCCACGAGCAACCAAAGGAATTCTTTCGCCAATGACATCAACAATATCACACTTACTACGAATTTCATTCGCAAGTTCATTATTCATTGACACCACTCCTATAAAACATTACTAATTATATCACGAATTTTTTACTTTTTCCACTGTTTGTGAACTTTTTATCGTTCTTAATTGCACCGAATAAAAATCCTCAAAATTAGAAAAAGAAGAATCGATATCTTCTACCATAGAAAAGTCAAAACAATCAGCAAACCCACAATCAATATTATGAGAAATAATATCCTGTCTATTATCTAATTCGAAATACACATCAAGACAATAATACCGACAATAATCACTAAACCTAGCAACTTCTACATAATTATCCCTCGTAACAGAAGCAAATATTTCTTTTTGAAAAGAAAGAGCTCTTCTCGCATAATAAATCTTTTCCTTTAAAAATTGAATCTCCGAAAAAGCTGCCTCTGGTCGTAAAACATCCCCACCAAAAGGTGCAAACATAAAACTTTTAGCATAAGTACCACAACTTTTTACAAGTTGAATACACTCTTCGCGAATAGTCTCTTTCATTTCTTCTATATTCCAAGAAAGAACTTTTTCCGCATGTTCAAAATCATCAAAAGCATTATCAACGGAATTATCCCAGTTTTTATAATCCTCTTCCACATCCAAAGAAAACTTAAATAATTTCATCTAATCACCCACTAAGTATTTTAAAGAATAATAAAGTAAAATGCAAGAAAAAAGGACATAAAAGTCCCTAATAAAAATCCAAACCATACTATGCAAAAATAGTATATAAAACAATAACTACAACATCAATAATTCCTATAATCAAACCGATGGTTGCTAAATTCTCCCCTTTTTCCTCAGGAAAAGATTTAATATGATTTTTCGCAGATACTGACATACAAATAGCTAAAATTCCACAAATTAGTCCAGCAACAAAAAATCCTAAAACACCAAACACAATAGATAATATTGCCATAGTATTATTTTTCCCAGCTTTAGAATCCTGTACTGGATATCCTTCAGTAGTACTATTTTGAGAAGAGCCGTCTTCTACTCTAGCACCACACTTACTACAAAAAACTTCTCCTGGATTTAAACGATTACCACAATTTTTACAAAACATACAAATTTACTCCTTTTCTATTTCTACAATTTCAATTTTATTTGTTAACAATCCAACTTTTAAGCGGATTTCAACCACTACTTTACGAACACCTTCTGGAACTTGAATCTGACAATCTCCTACACCACTCCATAAATCACAAGTTAAAGAATGAACACCAGGAGTAATAGAAAAAGTCAATTCTTCTCCATTAGATATACTAGCAACCAATTGCTTATCAATATAAAACTTATAAGGAATCAAAGAACCATAAAACCGCTTCTTTCGCCTCACAATTAACTGAATAGTTGCATCATTTGTATTAACATCAGAAACATTAGTAGCACTGACACTCGCTCCACAATACGAACAGAACTTTGATTGAGCATCCACTTGTCTACCGCACTTAGTACAATACATAAAATCACTCCTTAGTATAACTATACACTAATATGAATTCAAAAACAATAAAAGAACTTATTAAATTAAGTTCTTTCTTAAAAAAGTATCCACCTTTTTATCAATATAAACATCGATTTCACACTTATCAACCATTTTAATAAAACCCAGTCCAGAAACAACCAAATCTTCTCCATATTTTACTTGATACGTAGTCTTATTTAAATCTTTTAATTCATCTTTATTCGAAGAATTTAGCAATCTCTTTACTTTTAAACGATTAGAGATATATAAAGTAAAACTATTTTTTTCTCCATCAACATAATCAATTCTTAAGAAATCTTCAATAATAATAGATTGATTTTTACGAATTTGATAAGTTTTAGGCTTAATCTCTTTATCTGGTGAAATTTTTTTAACGAACTTAGGATCAACAATATTTAAAATAGAACCACTATCAATAAGACCTGGAGTATCAATTAATGTTAAATAATCATTTATTTCAATCGTAATTGTATTTAATGTTGTAGAAGGAAGTGGTGACATAGTAATCTCTTGTGTCTTATCAGAATAATTCTTAATTAATTTATTAATTAAGCTACTTTTTCCAGCATTCGTATGCCCTATGGCATAAACGGTCTTACTAGTCTGATAATATTTAATTCTCTTAAGCAAATAATCAATATTATAATTCTTATTAACACTAACAACAATAATCTCTTCAAAATTCAAATTCATATTTTTAAAATACTCAATCAATTTCTCTTCTTTAACAGACTTTGGTAAAGCATCTTTCTTGTTCAAAACTAAAATCATTTTATTAGGAACAAGTTTTCGTATTTCTTCAATATCTTTATCTACATTAAGTAAATCTGCAATATAAAGAACCAAATCTTTGGTTTCTCCTACACTTTTTAAAATGGATAAATATTCTTCATTAGATTTCGCAATTGTTTGATATTCACCATAATTCTTCATACGAAAACAACGCTGGCAAATATCGTTTTCTAAACTAGTAGTATACCCTTGCTGTAAAACATTTTCATCTTGCAACACGACACCACAACCCATACATTTTTTTTCACTAGTCATAATAATTACCTCTCTTAAACTCTCCTCTTTTTTCATATCTGCGAATAATTTTGTCTTCCCAATAACGATTAAGGCCTGTAATCTTTAAATCCTTCTTACCTAAAGGGTCCACAAGAATAGTCATAATGTGAAATCTTTTACCAGCAAGTACATCGGTAACTATCTGATCACCAATCATAACCATTTCTTTTTTCTTAACACGATATTGCTTTTTTATTTTTCTTAATCCTCTTGTAGACGGTTTCATGCATAAAGAAACACCACCTACACCTAGATCTTCCATATATGGTCGAATCCGAGCCATATGATTATTAGAAGCAATAAAAATCAAAAAATCTTTTTGCAAACTTTTAATAAGTTGTTTTGTCTTTAAAGGACAACGTTCATGATCAAGCAAGCCTAAGGTATTATCTAAGTCGAAAACAAGGCATCGAATGCCCATTTTCTTTAATTTTTTATAATCTATATCAAAAATATCCTTGCGATACATTGTTGGTTTAAATATTCCCATAATATCACCTATCAATTATTATACACTAATTTTAATAATTAGTCTAATTATTTACTCTCTGTGTTACCATATCTGTAGTAGGAGTAATTCTATCAAAAGTATAGCCATGTTCTTTTCCATAATCAATAATTTCCTCTAAAGCATCCATGGTGGTAACTTTCGTATCATGCATTAATACCATATTAACTCGATCATGTGATAACTGAGAAATAACAAAATTACGAATCTCATCAGCACCAAATCTTCCACCTTCAGCATCTCTAGAATCAATATTCCAATCATAATAACGATAGCCCCGTTGAACAACTTCACTAGTCAAATAACTCATAATTCCAGAAGAATAATGACGACTAACGGTATTGCTAGATCCACCAGGGAAACGAAGTAAATAAGATCTCTCTCCAGTAATTTGCTCTACTCTATCAGAAACAAGTTGTAAATCATCAAAATAACTATCACTAGAGGAATAAATAACAGAATAATCATGACTAGCAGTATGAAGACCAATAGAATGTCCTTCTAAATAAGCTCTTTTTATCAAATCATCAGGACCACCACTGGTAACAAAGAAAGTAGCTTTTACACCTTTTTCTTTTAAAGTATCTAATATCTTATCAGTAGTACCACTTCTAGGTCCATCATCAAAAGTAAGATAAATAACGCCTTTTCTACTTGGTTCAAAAACGGTAACCTTTTGAATAACAGTAGTACAGTTACCAGCATCATCTTTAGCAATATATTTACGTTCATACTCACCAGGTTTATTAGTATCAACATTACCACGAATCTTCACTTTGATATCAGAAGAGCAATTATCACGAACCTGGTAAGTAGAATCATGAAAGGTATCCCCGACGGTCAAAATCAAAGGATTGGAAGCCTCTAATGTCAGAGTAGGGCCTTCTATATCTTGATAAAGTATTTTTCGAAAAACAACAGCTTTATTGCCAGAACTATCAGTAACTTCATAACGCATCTTCTTACCTACTTGTTTTACTTTGACGTATTCTGTAACATCACCATCATAATCATCAGTTGCCTTATAATCATCAAATAAATACTTTGTATCAGGACAAATATATAATTTCTTTGTATTCGTTGTAAACTCTATTTTTGGTTTCTTAGAATCAACTACTTTAACAACTCTAGTTTTAATAGTAGAAAAGCCATGAGAAGATACCTGATAAGTAATAGGGTATTCCCCAACAATAGAAGTATCCACTTCTCCATGAACTTTCACTTTAGAAGTAATATCATTCCCCAAATAACTTGAAGCAAACCCTGGTTCATGATAAGAAGATAGATAATCGACTTTCACAAAATTACCACCATCTAAATAAATTCTAGGAAAAGCTATCATTTGATAACAAGCGAATAAACAAAATCCTAACACAAGATACAAAATACAAGAATTAATTTTCTTAAAATAAAAATCAAAACTTCTCTTTTTTTGTAAAGAATTTAATTTAAAATAAGGAGTATGATAATGAATTTTACGATATTTATATTTTCTCATAATACCACTCTCACTACCACAATTATACTCCGTTTAATAAAAACTGTCTATTTGAAATTACTCAATATCATATTGTTGCTCGCGTATAAATTCTCTCAAAATCTTAGTAAGAGCACGTTTTTCAATCCTAGATACATAACTCCTAGAAATTTTTAATTTTTTAGCAATCTCCTTCTGTGTCTCTTCATCATGATCATAAAGACCATATCTACGTATTAAAATCTCTCTTTCTCGAGGAAGCAACACCTTCATATATTTTTTTAATAATAAAATATTATCTTTTATATTAATATCCTCTACAAAATCAGGTTTAGGAGACTTTAATACGTCTTGTATTGCAATTTCATTTCCATCTTTATCAAAACCTACCGCTTCATTAATAGAAATATCTCTACTATATTTATTATTACTACGAAAATACATTAATATTTCATTTTCAATACATCTAGCACAATAAGTTGTAATCTTTACTCCTTTGTCTTTAGAAAAGCTATCTACTCCCTTAATTAATCCAATCGTACCAATACTAATTAAATCATCAGCTTCACCATTTTTAGGATCAAACTTTTTCACAATATGAGCAACTAATCTTAAATTATGTTCAATTAATTGATTCCTAGCATCTTTGTCTCCCTGTTCCATCTTTAATATACAATTTTCTTCTTCTTCCGATGTAAGTGGTTCTGGAAAAACTTCATTAGAATAAGAACCAGTAAAACAAAAAAGCTCTTTTAACATAGAAAATAATTGAAAAAACATATAATCACCTAAATAATTATATGTTTTATTTTGTCGAATTATAAAATTTTTATTTATGAAAAGATCCATGATGATAAGCTGAAGAATTATCCTCTACCTTTACTGGCTGAGACTTTAAAGAAGAAATTGCTGAAGAAATTCCTTTTAATTTCTCACTTTTATCATAAATAGAAATTGCTAAATCATCTAAATCCTCAAAGTTAAGTATAGATGATAAATAAGGTTGATTTCTAAGTAAAACAATTCCACCACATACTCCCAGACCAAGAAGAGCAGAAATAGTAACATCAACAGCACCAAAATCTCCAATAATTTTAGGAAGCATACCAACAGAAAAAGCAAAAGACGCTACTAAAATATCGTCATGAAATTGTTCTTCCTTATCATTAGAGTTCTGAAGTATCGAAAACTTTGCCATATCTTCATCATACGTACGTTGAATTTGTAATTTTTCTCTCTCATATTCCTCAATTTGATGTTGAGTAGGAAATAATAGTCTCTCTAACTGTTTCTTTCTTTGAACAAGAAAATCACGTTCATGCATACGACCACTTATCTAACCTTTCCTTTAACAGCAGAATCAATTTCAGAATTCATATAACGAGCTTTATACTCACACTCACGTGCCTCTTGATCCATAATTTCCCTAGCACGAAAAACGCCTTTTTTGCGTTCAATAATATCATATCTCTCCATCTCAAAATCAGAAAGATCATCGCACATTGCCTTTGCTTTTAATGAATAATAATTATATAAAGTCATCCCCATAGAAACAGAGCTTCCAGCAACAGGACCAGCAATAAATGGTACAAAAAGTGGAACTCCAGCACCTAAAGAAAAGCCAAAAGAAGAAGCAAAAGCTAAGCTCACGTCTCTAATAGCACTATCTAAAAAATGAATAGGAACGGTCTCACAAAAATCTGTAAACTCCCGAAGGTTCTCTGTTTGCTCCTCATAACCAATAAATTCATCGTTTAATTGATTATACTCCTCACCATACTCACTAGATTGCTGTTCCAGCCAAGCCTTTCTATCAAGCAATTCCTTTTTTTGTTGCTTTAATGCATAGATTCTATCTCTTCTCGTCATAAACACTCCCCATAAAATTGAGCTAATTATATCACAAAACAAAAGAAAAGTCAATGAACTCTTCTTTTAAAAACTTTTTCTAAAACTGTATTCCAACTAGCAATCAGGAAATCCTTATTCATTAAGAAAGAATAGATAACTACAACAACTAAACTTAAAATATCTAAATAAAGATTACGTTGATAATAAATAATAATCGCAAAAGTGAATATCAAAACAGTTTTAACAAGAAGACCTTTTTCATAAGTAATATTAATGTATTTCTTTAAATCAATATGTCGATATACCATCATAACAAAGTAAGCAACCGCCGTAGAAATAGCCGCTGCATAAAGTCCAAGAAAACGAACTAACCCAATATTTACAACAATATTAATAACCGCTCCAATAATAGAAGTCATAGCCACTTGCTTTGTCATTTTTTTTGCAATATAAACAGCACTATATAAACAAATTACTACATTAAAAACAGCTCCCAGTACTAATATTGGAATATAGTAATAAGCATCATCATAACTATGATTAACCAATAAAGGAAAAACAAATGGCATACAAGCAATCATTCCTACCCCTAAACAAGTAAATAACTTAGTTACTGTATTAGAGATATCAGAAAAGAACTCATCTCGATCCGGACTGTCAATATGTAGGGCAGCCGATTCACTCCAAGATAAATTAAAAATACCTAACAAACTAGACAAAATAGTTGGAAACTTATTACTAACCGCATAAATCCCATTAGCAGCAGCACCCAAGACAGCCGTAATAATCGTACGATCCGATACATTTACAATCCACCAACTAATTCCATTTGGCACTAAAGGAATCGAATACTGATACATTTCTTTAATCAACTTTTTATCCTTTTTACGAAAATCAATATATTGCCACATCTTTAATCGAATAAATAAGTAAATTGCTCCAAGACCATTAGCCGTGGCAATCGAAGTAATCATTCCAAAAGCCCCTAATCTAAAGACAACAATTAATAATATATTAAGTAAGATGGTACTGACACCCGTAATAATACAACTAATAGCATAATCAAGGGTTCTTCCCATTCCTCTAGCAATCTGTAAAAAGTTACCAGAAAAAGTACAAATGACAATATCAATCAAAATTAAGAATTGATAATCAAACTTCCAAAAACAAGTAACAATCAAATATCCTATAATAAAAATAAGTAAAGAAGTAAGTAAAATAATAAAATTATTACTAAATACTTTTTTAGTATCTTCCTTCTTCTTTCTAGAATCTACTAGATATCGAAATACACTCATTTCGAGTTCCAAAGTAATAATCGGAACAATTAAAGTAACATAGGTAGTTACTAAGTCTACAAAACCATATTCCTCAGTTAATAAATAACTGGTATATAACGGTAACAGCAAAAACGAAATTAACTGCGTACATACTTTACCAGCAAAAATAATAATCGTATTTTTTGCTAATTCTTTTTTCTTACTCATGCGGGGCCTCCTTTAATTTTTTTTTAAATAAGAAGTAATATAAAAACACTCCTGTACTAGCTCCTAAAGTATCAATAATAACATCGAGTACTCTACCAGTACGTCCTACAATAAATAATTGGTGAATTTCATCACTACAAGCATATAAAAAAGCTAAAAAAATAGAAATTAGTAATAATTTTAAAATAGGAATAGAAAATTCTCTTAAAAAACTAATAAGTGTAATTCCTAATACGAAATAAATAAAAAAATGGGCACTCTTTCGAACTGGAACAACAAACTGATTAATTAAATTTTGTTGTTCCTTCTTAGATAAATCTTCTACTCCCAAAAAAGAAGATACTCTCAAAATAACACTATCACTTTTATAAGTAGACTCCTCTCCATTATCAGAAGAAAAATAAAAAATAGTGACCATACAAACAATAACAAGTAACCCTTTTAAAATCTTTTTTATCACTTTATCACCTAAACATAATAATAACATAAAAAGCGAATAAAATCTATTCGCTTATTATTTTTACTTTTTACGATAAGTTATTGCCTTATCAATTTGTCTTCTTGTTCTTTCCATATATTCTACTTCGAAAGTTGTAAAATGATTATTTTTAATTATTTCTACTTTTTCAGAATCACTATATTCCTTCCAGTCAATAATATATTGCCTCATTAAATTTCTTCTTTGATATAGTTTGCTTTGTCTTCCTAGTAAAACTCCATTTTCAAAGTTCAATGGAACAAAGAAACTTTCTTCAATATCTTCTTCTGACATATTATAATCTTTTATTTTTTCTAGTCTTTTTTCTTCATTAGTTTCTAGTCCTACATCATACATTTGATATCCTCGAATCGCATTTGCATATCTTCCGAAGGACTCTACTAGGATAGAAAATTCCTCCCCAATTAAATGATATTCTTCAATTAATTTCTTTCCCATCCCAACGATATCTTCTACAACTTGTTCTTCTTCTTTTGTATTATCTAGTTCTTCTACTAG
Organism: uncultured Bacilli bacterium; assembly: GCA_944333345.1. Taxonomy (GTDB): domain Bacteria; phylum Bacillota_I; class Bacilli_A; order RF39; family UBA660; genus Faecimonas. Next base: position 9,612 of record CALVKW010000056.1, read on the forward strand.
GTAGTTAAATGGCTCTTCTAACCAAGAATTACTACTATCTTTTCTACATCTTAAGAAAGAATCATGTCGAATAGCTTCTTCTAATGTTACTACATTCTCTGTCATATTTCGTAATATGGCAC
>CALVKW010000057.1 GCA_944333345.1 uncultured Bacilli bacterium
TGAAAGCCACTGACTCTTTTTCCATCTTCATCAAAATAATAGGTATTGGTACCATCTTTATACCATCCGGTTTGCATCATTCCATCTTCATTGAAATAGTATCCAACTCCATCGATGTTAAACATTCCCGTACGCATTTCATTGTTGTTTATTCTGCTGAAAAAGTAGGTATTCCCTTCTATTTTTTGAAAGCCACTGACTCTTTTTCCATCTTCATCAAAATAATAGGTATTGGTACCATCTTTATACCATCCGGTTTGCATGACTCCATCTTCATTGAAATAATAACCGACTCCATCAATATTAAACATTCCCGTACGCATTTCATTATTACCAATTCTACTGAAAAAGTATGTTTTACCATCAATTGTTTGAAACCCCGTCTGTTTTACTCCATCAATATAGTAATATGTTTGAGATCCTTCTTCTACAAGTCCGGTTAATCCTTCGGCATTTACTGGTACTATCCAAAATATCGATAGTGTCATCATTGCTATTGCTATAATAAGCTTTTCTTTCATCGTTCCCCTCCTATCCTAATATATAAAATGAAGCTCCTCCTCTTAAATCATCTGGGTCTAAACTTCTTTCATTCCATACTTGTGCGGTTGATATCCATCCATTATTTGCTGTGTTTAACGGATCAAGAGCGATGGTATTACCATTTGAATAATTATATAAGACAATTGCATGATTCCATTTTGGTGTTGCAAATTTTCCATTTGCCATCGCAGCAAATACAATTTTTCCATCTTCTAATGCTTTATTTAACTCTTCTAAGGAAGAAACACCTCTTATATCTATTCCAAAGTAGCTGGTTGCATAAATAATAGCCATTCCGCTAGAACCTGATGTATATTTGTTAAATTCATTCGTGTGATAATATAAAAAGTCAGCTACTTCTGTTGGCAATACCTGCCTTCTTAAAATACTTTGGAAAGCCATTGCCATACTTGTTGGAGCACAACCGGTTCCTCCCATAGTACTAAAGCCATAACGGATATCTTTCCAACGAGCATCTCTTTGCATGTAATATGTTGGTATGTACTGAATTTTCTCTAATTTTCCATCGGCTGCTAGATAGCATAAATTACCATCCACATATACTTGTCCCGTACGCATTTCATGAAGCCCTAGTCTGCTAAAAAAGTAAGTACTACCATCGATATCAACAAAGTCTACCGCTCCTTTTCCTGAGGAGTAAAAATAATAGGTATTGGTGCCATCTTTATACCATCCTGTTTGCATGATTCCGTCTTCATCAAATGCATAACTATCACCATCGATTAAAATGACTCCGGTGCGCATTTCATGTTTATTAATTCTACTGAAGAAATATTTTTTATAATTGATTGTTTGAAATCCCGTTAGTCCTTTTCCATTTTCATCAAAATAATAGGTATTAGTGCCATCTTTATACCATCCGGTTTGCATGATTCCGTCTTCATCAAATGCATAACTATCACCATCGATTAAAATGACTCCGGTGCGCATTTCATGTTTATTAATTCTACTGAAGAAATATTTTTTATAATTGATTGTTTGAAATCCCGTTAGTCCTTTTCCATTTTCATCAAAATAATAGGTATCGGTAGCATCTTGATACCATCCGGTTTGCATGATTCCTTCTTCATTAAATGCATAACTATCACCATCGATTAAAATGACTCCGGTGCGCATTTCATTGTTGTTTATTCTACTGAAGAAGTAGGTATTACCTTCTATTTTCTTAAAACCACCGACTCTTTTTCCATCTTCATCAAAGTAATAGGTATTGGTACCATCATTATACCATCCGGTTTGCATCATTCCTTCTTCGTTGAAATAGTATCCCACTCCATCGATATTAAACATTCCTGTTCGCATTTCATTGTTACCAATTCTGCTGAAGAAGTAGGTATTATCTTCTATTTTCTTAAAACCACTGGCTCTTTTTCCATCTTCATCAAAATAATAGGTATTGGTACCATCATTATACCATCCGGTTTGCATTATTCCTTCTTCATTGAAATAGTATCCAACTCCATCAATATTAAACATTCCCGTACGCATTTCATTATTACCAATTCTACTGAAAAAGTATGTTTTACCATCAATTATTTGAAAACCCGTCTGTTTTACTCCATCAATATAGTAATAAGTTCCTTCTTCTGTTGTTATTAGACCCGTTTTAGTTTCTGCTGATGTTAGCAATGGAAGAAAAAATAGGAATGTTGCTACACTAAAAAATACTACTATCTTTTTCATTTTTCTCACCTTTCAATCTTTATATAGTTTACAGTAAATTTTTGTTAAGAACTTATTCTTTTCTATCGTTCTTCTTAAAAAACCTCTGGATTCATAATACTTATTATCTTTATAATCTGGAATATGTTCTTTCATATAATCGAAAGCTCGGTCAATAAAATCCATTCCTACTTCTTTATCTTGTTGTACTCTTTGCTGAATAGTATAATTTGTTAGAATCCTTACCGTTAATTTATCCACAGATTCTGTGAATTCTTTTCTTGTTTTAAAATAATTTCTGATTTTATCCACAATCTGTATTATATCAAAAACCCTTTCATCTCTAATAGTTGTTTCACTATTTTTATGAAGAATATAGCAATTTAACGGTTTTTTGACATGACCTATTTTTTTTGCTTTATCCATTGCTTCTATTACAAATGGTGCATCTTCATATTTTAAATCTTCTACAAATCTTATTTTATATTTCTCTAATAGATTTCTGTTATATAACTTATTCCAGGGTGCTAGATTTACTTCTAATAATAATTTGGGGTTCTGTTTTAGTGCTGTATTTTTAAACTCTGCTATTTTTATCTCTTCTTTTTTTTCGTCTTCTATTCTATAAAAATCACATACTACTAAATCTAGATTTTCTGTTTCTGCTTTTTTATACATTTCTTCACAGGCATCTGTTACTAAATAATCATCACTGTCTAAAAACATAATGTATTTTCCTGTTGCTTTATTTATCCCAAAGTTTCTTGTTTTTCCAATTCCTTGATTTTCATTTTTATAATATTTTATTCGTTTATCTTTATAACTTTTTATAATCTCCTCTGAAGAGTCTGTAGAACCATCATTTACTAGAATAAATTCTAGTTCTTTTTTGGTTTGATTTAGTAGTGACTTTATACATTTATTTAAATATTTTTCTGCATTATAAATTGGTACAATTATACTAATATCAATCATTTTCTTTATCCTTTTCTGTTTCTGAAGTTATATAAATAGGTCTTTTTTTCACCTCTAAATATAATTTTGACATGTACATTCCAATAACTCCTAAGAAGAACAATTGTACTCCACTTACAAATATAATCATACACGCAAGAGAAGGCCATCCTCCAACTGGATCTCCAAAAATTAAAGTCTTTATAATAATCACTATTATAGCAATAAATGCGATTAAACAAAAGATAATTCCTATAATGGCAGAAATTACTAATGGTGTGGTTGAAAATGCTAGAATTCCTTCGAAAGCATATTTAAATAATTTAATAATACTGTATTTGGATTTACCTGCAACTCGATCTGGTGCTTCGTATTCAATCCACTTAGTATTAAAGCCAACAAAACTAAAAATACCTTTTGAATACCGATTGTACTCTTTCATACTTAAAATGGCATTTACCATTTTCCTTTTCATTAACCTAAATTCTCTTGCTCCTGGTACTTGGGGAGTGGAAGAAATCTTTCCAATTATTTTATACCAACAACTTGTTAAAAATCTCCTAAGAATACCATAATTTTTATGTTTTGGACTACATAGTGCTACACAATCATACCCTTGTTCCTTAATATCATGATACATTATTTTAATCATTTCTGGAGGATCTTGCATATCAGCATCCATAATAGCCACATAATCTCCTGTTGCATTTTCTAATCCAGCATACATCCCCCCCTCTTTACCAAAGTTTCTTGAAAAAGAAATAAACCTTACTCTTTCATCTTTTTTTGATAACCTTTTTAAAATGCTTAACGTATTATCTTTGCTTCCATCATTTATAAACAAAAATTCAAAATCCACTTTTTTCATTTCTTTGGCAATCTTTGTTATTTCTTGATAAAAGATAGGAAGAGATTCTTCCTCATTATAACACGGAACTACTATCGATATTTTTTCTTTTTTCATACTACACACCACTATTCCTTTTCTTTCATTTTACTCTAATTTTATAATATAGTCTAGGACTTATATACATTATCATTTTTTTTATCTTTCTTGAAAATGTATCCGTTAAAAGATTATCAAACACGTTTTCTTTTTTTAATTTTTTCTTCATGTTTTTATAATCTTTTCCTTTTAATTCGGTTATTTTTAATATTAAACTGTTACTTATAAAGCTATTAAAGTAGGTTTTATCTAAATCTGTTTTTTTAATTTCTTCTTTTAAAAATTGATAATGATGATAAAAATCATTTACTTGTTTTTTTGTTTTTTCGTAATTTTTACTATTCATGATACTTCCTGTTCTTTGTCTATAATTATAGCCTATATAAGAAATAGAATTTACCATTTTTGCTTTCATTATTACCAATGGTATTAATCCGAAATCCTCATGTATCATTCCTTCTTTAAATTCAAAGTTTTCTTTTTGATAATACTTTCTTTTTATAGCATAACACCAAGCATTTTCTACAAAATGATATTTCGTAATTAATTTAAAGGCTTCTTGGCCATTCTTATTTCTAAAAGGTTCTTCTACATATTTTTTTTCTTCTTTATTTTCATATACTTCTTTTACTTGAAATCTTACTACATCGGGATTATTTTCTAGAGCTTGATTTATCTTTTTTAGAGTATCTTTTTCTAAATAATCATCTGAATCTAAAAATAATAAGTATTCTCCTGTTGCTTGTTTTACCCCTGTATTTCTTGCAGCGCTTAACCCTTGATTTTCTTGATTAATAATTGTTACAGGATACTTTTTTACAATTTTCATACTTTTATCTTTGGTTCCATCATTTACAACGATAACTTCATAATCTTTATATGTTTGATGTTTGATGCTATCTAGACATTCTTTGATATAATCTTCTACATTATAGACTGGTATGATAATACTAAATTTTGGCATTAAATCACCCCATCAAATACTTTTTCTAATTTTTTCATTCTTTCTTGTTGTAGTTTTTCTAAATCTATTTTCTTTGGGCTGTTTTTTTCTTTTATTATCTCTTTTACTTGTTTTACCATTTCTTTTTCATTTTTAGATATCATATTGGCATAATCTATTCCTATTTTTATTTTATCATCACTTACATCGATAGTTGTGATTAGTGGAATATTTAGAGCAATAGCCTCTAAATAAGTTACCGGGAATCCTTCATAATCTGATGTTAATATAATATAATCCGCTTTTTTCATATATGGATAAGGATTTCTCTTAGTTCCAAAAAACTTTATTCTTTGAGCTAATTTTTGATGATTTACTTCCTCTTGATACATTTTTCTATCTTGTCCATCTCCTATTATCCATAATTCTAATTCTTTTATTTCTTTTACTAGATGAATAGCTCTTTTTAATTTCTTAGAATTATCGTCTAGCCTTCCCACAAATACTAATAATTTCTTATTTTTTAGTTTTTCTTCTTTTATTTTTTCTTTTGATTTTTCTTTTATTTCTTTTATATCAATAAAATTATTAAAAACTAAACACTTATCTTTTAAATTTTCGTAATATTTGGTAAACGTTTCCTTGGCTTCATTAGAGACAAAGATAATATGTTTAAATTGTTTTATACCTCGTTTGTCAAAAAAGTCTTTGAAGCTTGCTTCTGTTGGGTATAAATATTCATAATTACTATGAACATAAATACTATTATTTTCAGATGCAATTTTAACTAACTTACTGCCACTTAAACTGTATGTTGCATAACAACAACTAAAGTCATATGTCTGATAATTTATTATAGTGTAAATCAATCTTTTAAATAAATTTAAGAATTTTCTTATTATTTTATTTTTATTATCATATACTTTGTATTCTGCTATATTAATTTCTTTTTTTACGGTATCTAAAAATATACCTTCTTTTTTCTCTAATAATATGTCCACTTCATATTTGTCTAAATTTATTCTATTTACTAAGTTAATCAGAGCCGTTTCTATTCCTCCTAGATTTAAGCTATAAGCAGTAAATAATAATTTCTTTTTCTTTTCTTTTACTAGCATTAATAAAAGAATAGTTACTAATAGACTTACTGCTGGAGCAGTAAGGATATGGCCCGTAAAGAAAGATAGGAAGATACTTAAGATAATACTTACATATAGCATATATTGTGTAAAATCTAATTTCTTTCTTTCTTTCATAATTCGATAGAAGAAGTAACCATAGATTCCAAAATAGATAATAAACCCTATAATGCCATGTGAATAATAAATATCAAAATAATCCATTTCTATTCCTTTTGCCTCTTTGTTACCATTTAAATATCCTATGCCAAATAACTTTTGATAAGTGTTTGATGCTTGATATTCTTGCCTTCTATTTTTCATAAAGGTTAATCTTTGACTAAAGATAAAGTGATCAACTAATTCTTCTTTTTTTAATACTTCTGTAATATTATCTACTTCTAAATAATTTAGATGGGTTTCAATATTTTTATAGAAATTTGTTTTTGGTAATACTAAAATCATTCCTACTATAAATATAATTAGGACAATCAAACTAATACCAATTATTTTAAAATTCTTTACTCTTACTTCTTGATAAATAAACCATAGATAGGCAAATCCCATTGTGATTCCTAATGATAACAAAGGTGTCTTGGTACCAATTGTTAAAACAATAAATAGATAAATTATAGATATAATAATGATAGGTATTATTTTTTTACAATTCACAAAAATCAGTAGCATTATTGGGGTTAATAGTGAGATAATTCCACTAATTTCGTTTGCAGAGTTAAAGAAGCCTAAAGTACCTGCCTTTGTTATTTGATACGTTTCAAACCCCATATTAAGACAATTTGGTACTAGTATACATACTAAATATGTAATCAACACTACCATTAATGTCATCTTACTAATTTTTATTTCCTCTTTAATATTATATAGTGATATTAATAACACAGGGAAATAAAAAGCACGACAAAATCCTTGGAGTTCTGAAAATATTCCTACTCCATCTTTACACAAAAATATTCCTGCAATATAACATACCCCATAAATAATTAAGATACCGTAATAAAGATAACTTTTTTTATTTTTGTAAACAAACACTACACTGTATAGAATAAAAATTAAAAATATCATTCTTATAATAATTCCAAACGTTATACTTACATTCCATAGGTGTATTCCTAACCCAGTTATTAAATCTAGTATTGGTTGTAGTAAAAGAAAAATTACTAACAAATTATTAAAGTTCTTTTTTATCCATATATTCATATTCTCACCTTTCTCATTTTATTTTAACATACTCTTTTTTTTTTGTATACTTTACAGTCTAGTTTTTGTAATTTGTTTTTATTTCTAGTTATCTATTATATAATGTATATATAAGATAATGAGGTGATAGTATGGGGAAGAAAAAAAATTATTCTCACCACCAATATAAAAAAAATTATGGTAATTATTCAACCAATTACAAAAAAAATTGTAGTACTGTTTCTCATCAGGAGAGAAATAATTCTAACTCTGAAGAGAAAAGATTTCCAGTGTCTTCCAGTGTAAATATTCGTAAAGATAAAAAACATCCTATTGTCAGTATTGTCTTGTTTTTGACACTTATTACTAGTCTTATTTATTTTGGAACTACGTTATGGATGGGCCAGAATGCTAGTGGTTTTTTTGAAGTTTTAATTCGCAACTTTATATTAGTGATTTTTTCTATTTTATTTGTTGCTATATGCATTACCAATCCTAATCGAAAGAAAGGTGTTATTGTTGTTGGGAGCTTCTTTTTATTGTTATTTAATGTTTATGGTAGTTTGACCTCTTTAGGCCTTGTTACTATCTCCTCTTTTGGTCAAGTAGAAAATTTTACTGGAAAAAGTTTGACTGAAGTTGTTTCCTGGGCCGAAAAAAATCATGTCACATTAACACAAGATTATGAATATAGTGATATGGTACCAGAATATAATATTATTTCCCAAAATATAGAAGAAGGAGAAATTACGAAAGATATTAGAGAATTAACTGTTTCTGTTAGTGAAGGACCTAACCCTGATAAAGAAATTATTATTCCTAATATGGTTGGTTGGGATAGTGATAGAATTATTAGTTATGTGGAAGATAATTATTTAAGTAATGTTGAGGTTGAGTTCACTACTTCTGATAAAGCAGAAAATACAGTGATAGAACAAAGTGATTCAGGTAGTATGAAGCGCAGTGATGAGTTAAAACTTACTTTTTCATTAGGAGAAGAAGTAGATGATAATGATATTAGAATGGCTGATTTAGTTAATATGAGTGAATTTGAAGCGACATTTTATTTAAAACAACATCGTATTTCGTATGACATTGAAAGAGATTTCTCTCATAAAATAGAACGTGGTCATGTATCTTCTCAAAGTAGTAATGCTGGGGATATGGTTTCTGTTAATAATGAAGATGAAAAAGTTACTATTACAATTAGTCGAGGCCGTAGCATCAAAGTGCCTAATCTAAAAAAGATGAGTTTGGTGGAAATCACAGATTGGATTATTGAAAATAAATTAAAAATTGAATTTAGTAATCGTTATGATGATTCAGTAAAAGAAAATCAAGTTATTGAAGCTAATTATCGCAAGGGAGACACTGTTGAACAAGGAGCTACAATTGAAGTTGTTATTTCTAGAGGTAGCCTAGTTATGGAAGAGTTTGATAACTATGAAGATTTTAAACAATGGGCAGATCAATATGGTATTTCTTACGAAGAGCGTCATGAATTTAGTGATGATGTTTCTCAAGGAGAAGTTATTTCTTATTCTTATAAAAAGGGAGATACCATAAAAAATGGAGATAGTATCGTTGTTACTATTTCTGATGGTAGCCAGTGCGAGGTTCCGGATTTAATTGGAATGAGCAAAAAAGAAGCAATTAAAGCACTAGAAGATGCTGGATTAAATTATAACTTTGTTACTCAAAACAGTAATAAGTCTAAAAACACTGTCATTAAACAATCTATTAGTTCTGGAAGTGAAGTTAGTAGTGGTACTACTGTAACAGTTACCTTAAGTAATGGAAAGAATGTAGAATATCGCGAAGATAATGAAAATTCTAATAATTCTAATAATTCTAACAGTTCTAGCAATTCTGGTTCTAATAGTTCTAATAATAATTCTGGTTCTGGTTCTAGTTCTACTCCTCCTGCCAATAATGACCAGGAAGAAGAAGTAGTTTGTAATTCTTGTACAATTACAGGTTTAAGAAATATTTATAATAATTATATGGGTAGTTTTGAAAATACTGCTAATGCGTTAAGAAATCATATTACAAGTCAATGTCCTGGCATTACTGTTATAATTCAGGGAGATTCTACCTCTACTATGACGCCAGGGTCTCCTGTTAGTGGATTTAATGGTGGAAATACAACATCTTGCAGTACGGAAACCATTATTATTGCACAATAAAAGTTCAGAGTTTATCTGAACTTTTGGTTCTATAATAAATAGTGTTGGTGAGTAAAATTGCTGACACTATTTTAGTCTATAAAAAAGAGTCATTTCAGA
>CALVKW010000058.1 GCA_944333345.1 uncultured Bacilli bacterium
ATGGAAGAATACTACGAAGATATTATTAAAACAAAGCCAGGTATTACAGGATATTGGCAAGTAAATGGAAGAAGTAACACTACATTTAGAGAAAGACTTGAAATGGAAAAATATTATTCTAATCACTATTCCATCTTGTTGGATATAAAAATATTTTTAAAAACGTTTAAGGTAGTATTATTTGGAAAAGATGCACAATAACAGAAAAAAGATACTTGATGAGAGGCTACAAGTATCTCTTTTTGACAGGAGTAAAAAGTATGAAAAAAGAATTAATTAAAGGAAAAGATTTAAAAATTGCCATGATTGGTCATAAACATATACCATCTCGAGAAGGTGGAGTAGAAATTGTTGTAGAAGAGCTATCAACACGTATGGCAAAATTAGGATATGATGTAACCTGCTATAATCGTGGCGGAAAACATGCATTAGATAAAAATCAAAAACTAAATAATAAAAAGGAATATAAAGGTGTTAAATTAAAAAAAACACTAACAATAGATTTAAAAGGTCTAGCTGCTATGACCTCATCTTTTTTTGGAACTTTAAAAATATTATTTTCAAAAGCAAATGTTGTTCATTATCATGCGGAAGGTCCTTGTGCATGGATGTGGATCATACATTTCTTTTCTAAAAAGAAAATTATCGCAACTATCCACGGACTAGATTGGCAAAGAGCAAAATGGGGTGGATTTGCTACTAAATATATAAAGTTCGGAGAAAAGATGGCTACAAAATATGCAGATGAAATCATTGTATTAAGTAAAAATGTTCAAGATTACTTTAAAAAAGAATATAACCGAACTACTCACTTTATTCCTAATGGAGTAGACAAACCAACAAAAGAAAAAGCAAATATAATCATGAAAAAATACAAATTACAAAAAGATGACTATGTTTTATTCTTAGGAAGATTAGTCCCTGAAAAAGGAATTCATTATCTTATAGAAGCCTTTAAAAATGTAAAAACAGATAAAAAATTAGTAATAGCTGGAGGATCTAGTGATACAGATTCATACTTCCAAGAACTAAAAGATAAAGCTAAAGATGATAATAGAATAATATTTACTGGATTTGTTCAAGGAAAAGAACTAGAAGAACTATACAGTAATGCATATATCTATTGTTTACCATCAGATTTAGAAGGGATGCCTCTAAGTTTATTGGAAGCAATGAGTTATAGTAATTGTTGTCTAACATCTGATATACCTGAATGTGCAACAGTAATAGAAGATAAAGGCGTAACCTTTAAAAAGTCAAACATTAAAGACTTAAATAACAAATTACAAGAACTATGCAATAATCCAAAAAAAGTAAAACAGTATCAAAGGGAATCACAAAAATATATATTACAAAAATACAACTGGGATGACGTTGTAGAAAAAACATTAAAATTATATAAAATAGAAGGAGATAATTAAAATGGCAGAAAAAAAATTAAATGGAACAGTAATAGTAACTTATAGATGTAATGCAAGATGTACAATGTGTAATAGATATAAATGTCCTTCAAAACCTGAAGAAGAAATATCTATTGAAACAATAAAAAAATTACCAAGAATGTATTTTACAAATATAACAGGAGGCGAACCATTTATTCGTGAGGATTTACCAGAAATAGTAGAAGAATTATATAAAAAATCGGATAGAATTGTTATTTCAACAAATGGTTTCTTCACAGATAGAATTATTGCTTTAGCAAAAAAATTTCCAAATATTGGAATTAGAATTTCAATAGAAGGATTAGAACAAACAAATAATGAAATTCGTGGTTTAAAAGATGGATATAACAGGGGATATACTACTCTTAAAAAATTAAGAGAAATGGGAATGAAAGATGTTGGTTTTGGAATGACTGTACAAGACAAAAATGCTAAAGACTTAGTTCCTCTATATCAATTATCAAATGAAATGGGAATGGAGTTTGCAACAGCATCTCTTCATAACAGTTTTTACTTCGTAGAAGCTAAGAATATTATTCATGATAGACCAATGGTTGCAAAGAATTTTGAAGATTTAGTAAATGAATTATTAAATTCAAAATCACCAAAAAAATGGTTCAGAGCATACTTTAATCATGGATTAATTAATTATATTTATGGTCAAAAAAGATTATTACCATGTGATATGGCATTTGATACATTCTTTATAGATCCATATGGTGATGTTATGCCATGTAATGGAACAAAAGATAAAGAAGTAATGGGTAATTTAAATGAACAAACATGGGACGAATTATGGAACTCTGAGCAAGCAGAAAAAGTTCGTAATAAAGTAAGACATTGTGATAGACAATGCTGGATGATTGGTTCTGTGTCACCAGCTATGCATAAATACATTTGGATACCAGCCTGGTGGGTATTAAGACATAAATTAAAATTCTGGACAAAGAAAAAATATTCAATGTATGAAAATAAAATTGTTAGAGATTTAAGAGATGGAAAAGTAACAAAAGAAGAATTAGATAAATGTTCTACATGTGATATGAACTGTATTGCAAAAGATGGGTTATCTGAAGCTTCAAAAGAACAACTAAAAAATAAATCTGGTGAAGAAATAGTAGATGCAGATATTAATAAACAATATCAAAAAAAAGAAAGGTAATAGGAAAAATGAAAGTAACTTTTTCAATAATTGTACCAATTTATAAAGTTGAAGAGTATTTAAAAAAATGTGTAGATAGTATTTTAGCACAGACCTTTAAGGATTTTGAGTTAATATTAGTCGATGATGGATCACCAGATAATTGTCCGAAAATATGTGATGAATATCAGAAAAAAGACTCAAGAGTACAAGTTGTTCATAAAAAAAATGAGGGATTAGTAAAAGCAAGAAATACAGGACTACAAAAAGCAACCGGCGAGTTCATTTGTTATGTCGATGGTGATGATTGGATTTCTAAAGATTTGCTTCAAACAGTATATAATAAGGCAATAAAAAAATATCATCCTGATATGGTAATATTTAATGCTACTCGTCAATATAAAGATAGACAAGAAGAAATTAGCAAAGGACCTGAAGAAGGGTATTACAATAAAAAAGCTTTAAAGGAACAAATTTATCCATATATGATGTATGACTCAAGAAGGCCATTTTGCAATGGATTGATTTTTCCAGTTGCATGGAACAAAATATATAAAAGGAAATTATTATTGCATCACTTCTGTAAGGACGGCAGAATTAGAATGGGTGAAGATAATGCTTTTGTATATGAATGCTTATACTTTGCAAATTCTGTATACGTATGCAATGATATTTTATATTACTACAACCAATTGAATGTAGGTTCAATGACCAATACATATGATGCTGATAGATTTAAAAATAATAGATATCTAGTCGATTATATAGAAAAAAACTTATCAGGAAAAGATAAAGTTTTAGATAATCAAATAAATGCCTTTAAAGCCTACTGGCTTATAATGGCGGTTTTTCATGAAATAAAAACTAAGCAACCAATTTTAAAGGCTACAAAGCATATAAAAATCAATATTAAAAAATATAAGTCAGTAAAAAGCATTAAAATGAAAGGGCTTCCAATAACAGCAAGAATTTTTATAGGTTTATTAAAAGCAAAATTTATATTTTTAAGTGTTATAGCTGCAACAATTGTTAATAAAAAAAGGAATGCAAATTGAAGGAGAATGCCATGACAGCGGTAAAGTTAAGTATAATAATTCCAATTTACAATGCTGAAACATATTTGAAAAAAAATATTACATGTCTTTTAAATCAGACCGTTGATTCGAATTTATATGAAATAATTTTAGTCAATGATGGATCTACAGACGCATCAGAAAGCATTTGCTTAGATTTAGCAAAAGACCATCCTAATATAAAATATTATTTTCAAGATAATCAAGGAGTAAGTGCGGCTAGAAATTGTGGTATAAATTATGCTAAAGGCAAATATATTTCTTTTGTTGATAGTGACGATTATGTAAGTGATAAATATGTGGAAACTATCCTCAGTTTGCCAAAAGATTTTGAATACTATATATTTAACAATTTTATTGTACAGAAAAATAAAGTTATGTCTGAAAAAAGCTGGCTAGAAGGTTGCTTTGACCAAAAAGTTGATAAAGAAAATATTCTTACATACTTATTTGAACAAAAATTAAATGCTCCATGGGACAAATTGTTTTTAAAAAAAATAATTGATGAAAATAATATACATTTTCAAGTTGGAATAAACATGGGGGAAGATTTACTATTTAATTTAGATTATATAGAAAATTGTAAAAAAATCTATATAAGTAGTTCTGCAATATACTATCATGTAGCAAACGAAAATGGATTATGTAGTAGAAAAGTAGCACTACCACAATTTTATGAAATGGACAAATTGTATGAAGAATTAAACAAAAGAATTAATAAGTATAAAAATAGCTCTTTCTATAAGAATGAAACTAATATTATATTTTTAAGAAATATAATAAAATATTTGCAAAAACTGGATAAAACAAAAGTAACAAGCAAAAAAATTATAAATAAAATTAGAACTTTTGATATGATTGATTCAATATTAAACACAAAAGTAAATAAAATAAAGGATTTTATCAGATATTATCTTCTTAAATTAATATTAAAAAAATAAAAAAGGTGGTGTACCATGGATAAGACAAAAGTTTGCATTATGGGAATATATATTGGTAAACTCCCAGACTGTTTTAGCGTATGGCTAAAGTCATGTGAAAAAAACAGTACAATAGACTTTGTTGTTATATCGGATCAAAAAATAGAAAATCATCCCAAAAATGTTAAAATTATTAATATGACTCTTAATCAACTTAAAGAAAAAATAAGCAAAGTGGTAGGATTTGAAGTTGCCTTACAAACTCCATTTAAATTGTGTGATTATAAACCGGCATATGGTTATGTATTTCATGAACTTTTTGATGGTTATGATTATTGGGGACATTGTGACTTTGATTTAATATTTGGAGACTTGCGAAGCTTTTTTTCAAAATATAAAATGGATAAATATGATAAATTTTTACCACTTGGACACTTGAGTTTATATAGAAATACAAAAGAAAATAACATGAGATTCATGGAGGATATACCTGGATTTTCTAATTATAAAAAAATATTCACAGACGATAGAAATTTTTTGTTTGATGAATTAGGAATTATAAAAATTTATAACAAAACAAGTTCTAAATTCTTTGATAAGATTATTTTTGCGGATATTAAACCAAACATAAAAAGATATACAATGTGTACAAACCTCAAGTATTATCCTAATATATATGAAGAATTTAATAAAAGATATAAAAAGGTCAATTTCAATAAGCAAGTGTTTATCTGGGATGATAATAAAATATATCAATATTATATAGATTGCAATAGAGTACAAAAAAGAGAATATATTTATATTCATATCCAGAAAAGAAAATGGTGCTTAAAAAGCGAATATAGTAATAGGATGGTAATTTCAAACAATGAAGTTTTTAAGGCTGAAAATACTAATATAGAAAAAATAATAAAAAAATATAATAAATATAGTTTAGTAGTTGAAAAAGCAGAAGATTTAAGGAATTTTATAAAACATTGCTGGAGCTACTTAAAACGCAAAATTTTAAAAATAGAAAAGGAAAAAATAATAGTTGAAAAATAAATGATAACATCTAAAACGATAAGGAGAGAAAAAATGAAAAACATTAAATTGAAAAGTATATTTGGTATATTGTTTTTTTTCTTACTAATCAGTAGGATTTTAACATTAACAGGTAATTATAATTTTCCAATTAGTCCAGTAATGTTACAAATAATATATATAATATTGATATCTATTATTTTAATAAGGACTTCAACTGACAATGCTACGATAAAAGTAAAAAAACAAAAAAGTTTTTTTACAATCATTATCCTATTATTATTACACACTATTTTATGGGGGACAATGTTTGTAAATCCTTCATTAATAGATTTAACCAGTAGTATGTTTAAATCACAAATTATGTTTTTAATTGTTGTATTAATAACATTGTGGGCTACAATAAGACTCGATGCTATTGATATACTGATTAAATCATCATTTTATGCAATATCATGTATATTAATAATTCAATTAATTTTAAATTTTTCTGAATTGAATTTGAGTAATATTGCGAATATTATGAGCAAAGAAGAGCGATATAGAGCAAACTTTGGATTTGGACACTATAATACTTTAGGTGGAGCATGTTTATGCAACATTGTGCTATGGACTTTGCTAGATAAGAAAAAACTAAAAAATATTATATATTATATATTTTTATTAGTTTCAATAATAATGCTATTGTGTAGTGCATCAAGAAGTTCACTAACTGCATTAGCATTATTTCTAGTTATTTATGCTTTAGGAAGAATATTTAAAAATAAAAAAAGTGGAAAGAGGATATTGTTAAATAAAATTATCAAAGTAGGTATTATCATTGCTTTATTTTTAATAGCAATAAATATTAATGTTTCTGCAGCATTAGAAGAATCTCAAAGGACTCTAATCTTTGAAAAAGCTATTCCAGTGTTTCTAAATAGTGGTAGAATATTACAAGGATTGGGATATGTATCAAATACTGCTTATGGAACTAATCTAACTCCATATACCACATATTGGTTAGATAACGGTTATGCATATATACTTATTTCGACAGGCGTTTTAGGCTTTTTGATAATTTTGGGTGCTATTATCCTTTTGATAAAGAAAATAGGATTTACTAGCAATGATTATATTAAATCTAAAGTTTTCCCAATTCTAATAATATATTTATATACATGTTTGTTTGAAACCAATTTATTTAATTCTGGTTATATAGCAAACTACATTTATTTAGTAATATTTTTATATTACATATATTATGAAAATGATAAACTAATTAAAAATAAAGAAAAAGAGAGGTAAAATTTTATGAAAAAGGTAGGAATATTAACGTTTCATGCATCACACAATAATGGATCAATGCTACAAGCATTAGCATTACAAACAATTTTAACAAATAAATATAATTATGATACCGAAATTATAAATTATTCAAATGAGGCACAACAAAATATGTATTCAGTTTTGCCTAGAGTAACGAACATTAAAAAATTAATAAAAGATATAATTTTTCTTAGCAATATTTCTCAATTAAAAAAACAGTATATATCATATAATAAATTTATGGATAAATATTTTAAATTATCGGGTCCCATTTTTTCGGATAAAGCAACATTTAATAATGTAAAAGATAAGTATGACGCAATTATTACTGGAAGCGATCAAGTATGGAATATTAAAGCACAAGATGCGGATGACTTATATTATTTAAATTTCAAAACCGCAGCCCATAAATTATCATATGCTGTTAGTTTTGGAGCAAACAATCCATTTGTATCACCTAACGCCCAAAAATATGTCAAATATATTAAAGATTTAGAATTAATATCAGTAAGAGAGCATAATGCTCAAAAATGGATAAAAGAGGGAACTGGTATTGCACCTCAAATTTGTCTAGATCCTACGATGCTTTTGACAAAAGAAGAGTGGGAAAAAACAGTAGATGTAGGAGACCAAATCATTAAAGGCGATTATATATTTTATTATTGTTTTAGTATAAATAATGAAGTTCAAAAATTTTTAAAATATTTATCAAAAAAATACAATATGCCAGTATATTTTATGGAAGCAAAAGAATGGACATTAAAAACTTGTTGGAAAAACAAAATAAAATTAATAAAAGAATATGGGCCAGATGTTTATATGAATGTTGTAAAGTATTCCAAATTATTTGTAACAACTTCGTTTCACGGAACAGCTTTTGCTACAATATATTCTAAGAACTTTTGGTATATAGATAGTGGACATAACGATCCATCAAAAGATGATAGAGCAATCTCTTTTTTAACTCAACTAAACTTAATGGATCGATATAAAACAATTGAAAAACTAAAAGGAATAGATTTATTAAATGCAATTCCTGATTACAAAAGTGTATACAAAAATTTAAAAGCTTTAAGAGAAGACTCATTTAAATATTTAGATAATTTATCTAAGGTGATTGATAATGGAAAATAGACATGCATATTTAATTATGATTCATAATAATCTCCCTCAATTTGAAATTTTACTTCAATGCTTGGATTATGAAAAAAACGATATTTATGTTCACGTAGATAAAAAATTAAAAGAATTTACACCAGAAAAATATAAAAAAATCATAAAGAAAGGCAATCTTTTTATCCTACCGAAAAGAATAAATATAAAATGGGGAGGATTTACACAAATAGAATGTGAGTTAGAATTATTAAAAGAAGCAACAAAAAGAAATCACTCATATTATCATTTGATTTCAGGGGCAGATATGCCCTTAAAAAATCAAAATGATATTTATAATTTTTTTGAAAATCATTATGGAATGGAATTTATACATTTCGATGAAAAAGAACTAAGAAATGAATATAGAAATAGAATAAACAAATATTACTTATTTACAGGTAAAAAGAAAAGTATAATAAAGAAAATCATAAATAAATTATTTTTACTATTGCAATTTAAAAAAAATAGAATTGATAATAATATTGTTTTAGGAAAAGGTGCAAATTGGTTTACTATAACTGACAAACTTGCAAACTATGTTCTATCATATGAAAAAGAAATAAGAAAGATGTATAAATATACCTTAACAGCCGACGAAATGTTTTTACAAACTTTGGTGTTAAATTCTGAGTTTAAAGAAAAATTATATAACCAAAAGTTTAACGATGATTATTCATCTATTTTGTACTGCATTGACTGGAAAAGAGGAAATCCTTATGTTTATAAAGAGGAAGATTTTAATGAATTAATGAATTCAAAAATGTTATTTGCAAGAAAATTTGATATAAATATAGATAAAAATATAATATTAAAAATTAAAAATTACATTTTAGAAAAAGAGGGATAATATGCAATCAATAAAGAAAAATTTTGTGTATAATGTTATATATCAAGTACTACTTGTTATATTACCATTAATTACAGCACCATACATAGCTAGAACACTTGGGGCGAATGCTGTTGGAATCTATTCTTATACAAATTCAATAGCATATTATTTTATTTTAGTAGCCATGCTAGGAATTAGTAACTATGGAAATATTAGTATAGCTGCAGTAAGAGATAATAAAGACAAATTAAATAAAACTTTTTCATCTATATACTTACTTCAGTTCAGCTTATTTGTAATTGCAATATTATGTTATGCAATCTATTCATTATTTATAGCATCAGATAACAGAATAATATTTTTATTACAAATTATTTATGTTGCTTCGGGAATTTTAGATATTAGTTGGTTGTTCTTTGGACTCGAACAATTTAAATTAACTGTTTTTAGAAATGTAGCAATAAAATTACTTACATTAATTTTTATGTTTATATTTGTAAAAAAGCCAGGAGATTTATGGATTTATACATTAATAATGTCACTCGGAACTTTTATTAGCCAAGCTTACCTTTGGCTTTATGTAAAAAAATTT